>CAZPHK010000061.1:0-24010 GCA_964586015.1 uncultured Acidobacteriota bacterium
CGAACTCGGCAGGGAGGTTTTCCCTGCCAGCTCCGAAAAGGAAAAACGGGCTAAATCATCCAGGGGCAGGTTCTCTACCGGTGTCGCCGGATCGCCTGTTACCGGGAACAGATCAAGGTCCTCGGGGAAAAGAATGCTCAATTTTTTATCCGTATCACCCAGGAGCAATAAATTGTGCTCCTGCACCAGTCGATCAAGCCAGGGGCTGAAATAGGGCGACAAACGGCAGGGAAGGATAACTTCCTCCCAGAGTTGAGGGGACAGGGGCAGACCGAAGAGCTGATTCAGGACAGTCTGCAGATCTTCAGGTGAACTACCGGGTCGCGTTATCCCCTGGTAGGATGCCAGGAACAGCGGAAGGTCCGCGAGCGGAAACATTTGAATGCCCGGCCGGCGACTGCGCCGCAGCCAGCGCAGCAGAATCTCCAGGTTCGCGACATCACAGATCTCAGGCTCCGTTGCCCCTTCTGAAAGAATATCCAGAACGATCTGCTCGTTTTCCGCAAGCGCTTCCATGATTTCCCGGCAACGCACCGATGACAGGCCGAATAGTTCGCATAAGCGTTCCGGCTGCATCGGGCCGTAATAAGACAGCCACTGTCCCAGGAAGGGTTCCAGGCTTATTGAAGATTCTTCTTCATCCAGTGTTGTTACACTTGGACAGGGGATGAGTTCCCCCGATAAATCCGTAAAAGAAAAAGTATCACCAAACAATTTGTGCAGGTGAGGGACATTTTCACGGGCGGTGACAAAGACATGATTCGCAGGCGTCCATTGCACCCTTGCCAGCTTGGGAGCTGTGGTTTCGATTATATCCGGGGCATCAGGCATGGCTTCATTGAGTCGTATCCACTCGTCCAGCGGGATCAGCCAGCGGTCTTTGACAAGCTGCAGCAGATCCCCGTCATTGTCCGGAGCATACCCGGGGTGAAGGCCCTGCCGTTTGGACTCCAGCTCCCGGATCAAAGCGGCCGGTATCCGGGGACGGAGTTGTGAGCCAAAGAGCAGGTCCCGCAGCAGGTCGCCTTTGAGAGACACCTTTTGCGAGGCCAGTGGGGTGTCGTCCTCGTATATATACTGGTTGGTCCGGCGCCAGATCAGACCATCCGCAAAGGGTGAGGGCTGGTGGGTTTTCACGGTCGTGAACCGGATCTGCTGCGTAAGGACTTCATCCAGGCAGGCTTTAAGATTCGGCACATCGAATTCGTCCTGCAGGCAGGTTCGCCATGTCTCCAGCAGAATGGGAAAGTCCTCGAAACGCTGGACGGATTGCAGCAGCTTCTTGGATCGCAGGCGGTTCAGCCAGAGCGGCATGCGCTTCTTGAAATTCTGTTTGGGCAGCAGCAGGGCCCGGCCTGCGTTCTCGCGGAAGTGGGCGCCGAAGGTCCCGGTTTGTTCAAGGTTCCGAGCCAGATAGGCTTCCACGTTATCCGGCGTCAGCATGGACATCAGGGCATGAGCCGGGCATTCCGAAGGGAGCATGAGCAGGACGGCGTCGTTGTTGACGAAGACCTGCAGAGGATGACCGTGGGTTTCTTCCCAGGCCATAGCCAAAGCCAAGGCAAAGGGGCGGTTGACGCGGCCTCCCCAAAAGGTATGAAGGATCACCTGCCGGGCATCCTGCCGGTTGCCGGGGTCCTGGAAGTACTCGATAAGAATATGATGGCGGTGAGGCAGGTCCGTGCCGCTCGCGTCACGCTGGCGCTGGAGATACGCCGTCAGTTCATCGGCTGCGGCGCGGGTCATATGATAATCCTGTCGTAAAGCCGGCTTAAAGCCGGGATTGTCCAGGCGTTCATTGGCCCATTCCAGGAAAGCCCCCACCTTTGAGGCAAAGTGATAGCCGGAGTCGCGCGACTCCGCCTTCCAGAAGGGGATAATATTGAGTTGCCTGGTTTCGGGCGTAACCTCCACGTCGTTGTGTGTGATGCGTTGAATGCGCCAGATTCGATTTCCCAATCCGAAGGTGTCGCCGATGCGGCGCTCCCAGACGAACTCCTCGTCAAGTTCACCGAGCTTGGCCTTGGTGTCCTGCAGTCGCAGATCGTAATAGCCTCGGTCCGGGATGGTGCCGCCCGCCATAAAAAGCAGAAAGGCGGTCGTATCTTTGGCCTTGATCGTATTCTCCAGACGGTCAATGGTGACGCGGGGCTTCAATTCACGCAATCGTGTGTCCGCATAGCGTCCTTCCAGCATCTGCAGGACCAGGTTGTAGTGTGTGCGTTTGAGTTCGTGAAAGGGAAAGCTCGTGCGTACAAAGTCGTAGAGTGCATCGATGTCCCAGACCTGAGTCACCGTGGCTGAGAGAATGACCTGGGTCAGTACATCCAGGGGTTCCCGGACGGGAGCCACATCTTCAATGTCTTCCTCGGATACAGCGCGTGCCATGACCGCGGCGAACAGAAAATCGGCCCCGTGCGTTGGAACAATGCTCCCCCGGCTTATCTGGCCCACACGATGACCGGCCCTGCCCAGGCGCTGGATCGTGCTGGAGACGGAAAAGGGAGTCTGGATCATCAGGACGGTATCGAGCGAACCGATATCGATGCCCAGTTCCAGGGAATTGGTGGCCACGATCCCGCGCAGCTCACCCTGTTTGAGTTTCCGTTCCACGGCCAGGCGTATTTCTCTGGACAGGCTGCCGTGGTGGGCATATACGAGGGTTTCCTGCTCGGATTCGTTGACCAGCCGTGCGACCTTCTCGACGAGGCGGCGGCTGTTGGCAAAGAATAGAGTGGAACGGTTCTTTTTAAGGACTGCACCAAAGTGATCGATCAAACCCGGCCACCAGGAATCTTCTACCATCTTTTCACGTGCATCCTCCGGGAAATCGACCCGGAGATCATAGATCTTGGTCTCGCTGGATGTCACGATGACGACGGATCGGGGTACATAAGTTTCCGGGCCGGTCCGACGATACCCGCCCACGAATCGCGCGACAAGGTTCAAAGGTTTGACCGTTGCAGACAGGGCGATGCGCTGAAACTCGCCGGCCAGTGGCGCCAGACGATCTACGGCCGTAATCAGGTGCGTGCCGCGTTTGCCGGCGACCACGGCATGGATTTCATCCAGGATAACGGTCCGTATCCCTGTCAATAAAGGAAGGGCGCTTTTAGAGGTTAAAAGGATATTTAAGGACTCGGGTGTAGTGATAAGGATCTCGGGCGGGCGGCGGCGCATCTTTTGACGTTCGTTCAAAGGCGTGTCGCCGCTGCGCGTGAGCACACGGATTTCCGGCATGGGTGTGCCCCGCGCGGCAAACAAATCCTGTAATTCTTTTAAAGGTGTCAACAGGTTGCGCTGAATATCGTTGTTCAGGGCCTTGAGAGGAGAGATGTACAGCACACGCGTCTGCCCGGTTTCCCATGCGCCGCGGATCAATTGGTTCAAGGCCCAGAGAAAGGCGGTCAGTGTCTTGCCGCAGCCTGTCGGTGCCGTTACCAGAACATGCCGCCCCTCCTGTATCAAAGGCCAGGCCTTGTTCTGAATCGCGGTGGGCGTGCCGATTCTTTCCGTAAACCACTTCTGAATTATAGGGTGAAAGCCGTTCAGCGACATATCCCGCCCAGTATCCGAAGCGGATGCCGGACCCGTCAAGCATTTTTACGGGGTGATCGCATGAGTGTATGGATTGATTGAATCGCCGACAAGAGATTGCAGAAACACCGGTGCCCTGCAATTCAAAATCGAAATCCGATCTTTTATGCAGGAGCGGACGAATCTATAGGACCAATCACATCCACATCGATATAACCCGGAGCTACGGGAATATTTCCCGGATTTAACGATCCGGGCATGCCGAAGAACAGAATATCCGGAGCTTCCGTTTTGATAGTTTTTATTATTTCCTGTGGTTTCTGATAATCGGGCTGAATCGAGACTACGGCAAACTCATACTCCTTGATGGATTTAACGGACTGAATCAAATTATCGTAAGCCTTTGGATAGCCGCCCAACAGAAGCAATTTCCTTTTGTTTCCTCAATTCCCCGGCTTCATTACCCTCCCGGAATCCTGCAGAAGAGTTTCCGGAAGGGATGCTGCCATACCCGCCATCGTTGTTGTCTTTAAAAAATCCCGCCTCCCCACATGGAATCCTCTGAAATCCTCTTTCTGCATCTTCGCCTCCCCTTTTTAAAACCCCTATTTTAGGGATGGATAATTCAAAGGAAACGCTCATTCATTCTCTGTAGTTTTACTTCACCTGGAAATTACGCGGGTCGGGCGAGACGTTATGCTTGATCGCGTCCAGCTTGACGTCCCATTGCGACAACACGGTATGGCCGTTTTGTTGTTCGTACGTGAACTGGAGGGTGTAGTGCATGGGCAAAGTGAGCCCGTCCACGGCGGCGAAATCCGCGAACCGTTCTTCCAACCGGTGCCGGGTCTCATTCTGGCGAGCCGTTGCAGTTTCCGCGCTTTGGGCCCAGATGTTCGAATCCGCGCCTCCGGGAGGGATTCCCATGGGTCCGGTTGTGGCGCGTCCCAGTCCGGCGGCCACTGTCAGTGTGTATACCGAGCGCAGGTGGCGGAAAGTCTCAGGATCAAAATAGAGGTGAATGTCAAGGTCGGTCCGCTTCTTGGGCCGGTAGCGGAGATCCAGCATTTGCTTGCCGTCTATTGTTTTCAGGCCTTCGTAGGAGAGCTTGGCCTTACGTTTGTCCAGATCCAATAGAGGCCAGGCGGTTGTGAGCACACCGCCGAGGAGGCCCTCCTTGATGGGGACATTCTGCACCCACAGGAAGTCCCCGAGAGCGGAGCGTGTCAGCTGGGCCGTTGCCGCCCGAATCTCCATGCGATTTCCGTCGAAGATGAACCGTTCGCCACTATATTCGACAGTGGGGAACTTCATCATGAACAGCGTCTTACGGCCTTCTGAAAGGAACACGGAATTCCCGGTGGTCGCGCCGCCCACCGCGCCGCTGAGGATGCGGAATTCGACGGTTCCTTCGTCCGCCCGGCTCTTTACGTCGGAACGGGCCCTGGCGGCACCTATGGACTCCAGGTGTCTGGCGATTACAAAGTCGGGCTTGGGCGCGTCGCCTGCAATTGCACGGGGTAAGAAAACAGCGGAATTCGACACTAACAAAACGACAAACGTTAGCCCAACAAGACCTTTGTACATTTATGGTGCCTCCTGAACTTCACAAATGAAGGCCTCCGCACAGGTCGCGCAGGCGATCCTGCGGCGACCGACAGAGACGGCTGTCTGATTTGACGGCAATCTTATCTCATCTTTTATCCCGGGACAACTTCTCCTGCTGCGGCTATGTTTTCATACAGGTCCGCGATCTGTGGACAGGTTTTTACTGGTTCAGCACTTTTTTCTTTTTTATGGAATTCCTGGTCGCCGAGATTATTACTCCTGATATCGAATGCCATGTTTCTCTTTCCCGCCTGAGGGTTGTTATATATTTGTTCGCCTTAAATATTTTTTCGCCATGCGAAGCGCCTGCGACGGGAAATCCTGAGACAGCAGGCCGATGCCGTACATAATGTAATCGCTGTCGATGTAGGCTCCGGGCGCTTTGGGCTTCAGGCTCCACGGTTTCTGCATCTCGAACAGCCCGGCGCGCAGAATTCTTTCGGGGCTTCGACCGTGCCTGAATATCCCGCCTGTTCCTATGATGTTTTCAATATCGAGCAGGTTCTTGCCGTACTGTACGGTCGTTTCTCCCGATATCGTATATTCCCGGCGGACTGTTCCGGCGTGACGTTCGACCGCCAACGAAGCGGCGGTTTTCGCTAAAACTAAATCCAGTTCGTATTCGATGTCGGACAGAGGAACATGTTCGACATTGCCGGAAATCTCTTCGACATACCGCCTGATGTCCGGTTTTTCGGCGTCCCCTAATGCCGTTAAAGAGTCCAGTCCCGATTGAAGGACTGCTTCCCCGGCAAGATCGTATATCGTACGGGCGTTATACCGTATGCCGAGGTCGCCTTCCACGGTTCTTTTCAGCTTCTGTTCAGGCAGTCCCCTGATAATGGTTTGCGGCGTCACGGGTGTGTTGTCCGCAACGGAATGTATGTTGGTCGTGGCGCCCCCTATTTCGAGAACAAGAAGGCTGCCCATGCCGGATTCGTCGTGCGTTCCTTCCGCAAGAAGAGCGGCCGCCTGGAGGGAAGCTTTCGGTGTCGGTATGATTGTTTTTCCTATGAACGCCTGCGCTTTATCAAGGCCTTTGGCCTTGATGATATGGGCTATGAAGATGTCGCGGATAATGTTCTGCGCGGGCTCTATATCCACCACATCCAGGTTTGGCAACACATTCCGGGAGACATAAACGGTTTTGCCTTTATTTTCCAAAATCGATTTTACCTCGTTGGCTGCCGTACGGTTGCCGGCAACTAGTACGGGGCAGGGTATTGCAGAATCCGCGAGCATTTCCGCATTATGGAGAATTGTTTTTTTGTCCCCTCCGTCCGTTCCACCCGATAAAAGAATAATATCGCACTTCGACTTTTCTATCTCACCGACGATCGCCTCATCGATTTCAAATCCATGCCCGCAGACCACCCTGGCCCCGGCTCCAAGGGCCGCCCTGCGCGCCGCTTCCAGCGTCAGTTCCGGGACAAGACCGATTGCGGCGATTTTAAGCCCGCCCGCCGCGCTGCTGCAGGCATACTTCATCTCGACTTTGTCCGCTTGAATTCCGTATTTTTCCGATAATTTTAACAGGGCCCTGTTCAAACCTGAGGCGATATCGGTATCAACAGTCGTATGCGCCTGGGCCCATCCTGCGATTTCTTCATTTTCCAGGTCCGCGGCCGTTACTTTTGTATAGGTGCTTCCGAAATCAATCAGTAGGCAGGTGCCTGATTTATCCATAGGTTTAATCTTGAATACAGAAGGTTCCCCGCATATCCGCCCGGTCTCATATTCCCTCTCGAACAATGAATAGATCCGCTGCCGTGAAGATATTCTTACATCTTCAATCGTGTTATGGCGAATTATTTATTTACCCTAGAACGTTATTGTTAGAGGATCGCAGGTTAATCTGAAACCTGTTTCTCCGGAATATTGCATCGTGTATGGATTGCCCGGGCGTGAAATAATGCCCACCTGCGATTTTGTATTGAAAATTCGGACTTTTTGAGTGGTAATTCTCTTCGTGGACTTCAACATAAACTAAATACGGAGGAATAAGGCATGAAAGTGCGTATGTCCATTATCATAATTGCCGTGTTGTGTCTTGGCTGTCTATGCGGATGTCAGCCCAGGGCCAAAGCGCCGGCAGAGGCAATAATTACTGTGCTCAATCCGATGGGTACGCCGCCGCCGATTACTTTGATACCGCAGGCGCCGCGCCTGGACACGCTGGACGGCAAGACCGTCTATTTGATAAATACCGGCTATATCGGAACCGATCGCTTTATGGATGAAGTGGCTAAATGGTTCAAGGCCAACTATCCCAAAACCAATATCGTGTATAGGGACAATCGAAGCGGAGCCGGACTGTCCTCCCTGAGCGAAACCCTGTGGGCGGAGATTGCCGAGAAAGGAGACGCTGCGATCGTCGGGCTGGGCCATTGAAGTCTCTGCGCTCCGGGGGCGGTTCGCCTCTCTTTTGAGATCGAGTCCAAAATGAAGAAACCCGCAGTGCCTGTCATCATGCACGATTTTGAAGAACAGGAAAAAGAAGTATCCTTAAATCTGGGCATGCCCGGCCTGCGAATCCAGTATTTCCGCGGTCCGGTCTGGGGTAAAACGAACGAGCAGATCAGAAAGCAGGTTATAGAGGGCAACAATCCGATTACCGGAAAACCCGTAATGCAGGAACTGGTGGAAAAACTGACCAAACCCCTGACTGCCGAAGAAAAAAAGACCGGGGAGGTGAAGAAAGACGTAGGACCGGAAACGTATACGGGAACCCCGGACGAACTCCAGAAGTTATTTCTCCAAAAAAGATACACGGACTTCCTGCCTGTGGTGCTGCCTACGGAAGAAAAAGTCGCAGAAATGCTGAAGGGCACCAGCCACGAACCCGACGAGGTGCTCGGCAAAATGAGTCCGGGGTCCGAAGCCGGTGAAGCCTGGACCTACACGGTAAAGGATGCGGCCATAAGTGCGGTCATGGCGGGCGCCGAACCGGAGTATTTCCCGATTATTCTGGCGCTGGGTTCCACGGGCATGACGGCCGTCAACGTCTCCGACAACGGCTTCATGGCGGGCGCCGTAATCAACGGCGATATCCGTGATGAAATCGGGCTCAATTACGAGGAGGGGGCGGTGGGTCCCTACGCGCAGGCCAATACGACTATCGGAAGAGCCTGGAGTTTGCTGTCCATCAACGGCGGAAACTGCGGCAAAGTCGGGACAACCTACATGGGCACGATCGGCAACCCCATGAACCTGATCGGGATTATCATGGCAGAAAATGAAGAGAAATCCCCCTTCAAGCCGCTGTCCGTGAGGCGCGGATTCAAAGAGGACGAGAATGTCGTTACTCTGTTCATGGGGTGGGGCATTCTTTCCGCCAAGAACTGGGCCGCGGATGTTTGGGGGCCGAACATGAATTATCCCGAGATCATCAAGGAGATCTACAATACACAGGACGGATGGCTGTTTGGAACCTGTGCCGTTTTGAGCCCGCCGATCGCCGATTTCGTCAGTAACGCCGGATACGATACCGTGGAAAAGTTTACGGAATGGGTGACGGGCCTGAAGCCCGGCGCCAAGCCCGCTGTCCGTGGGAATCTCAACAGCGGTATTCGTAACGCGGGCGGGACGTTTACCGTCGTCGTCACCGGCGGATCCAACAACAACTACTTCAGCATGGGGGGCATGGTGCCCTCCCGGTCCGTCCAGATTGACGAGTGGCGATAGCGGTTTTCTATCGCGAAACAGCCGGTGTCGCGGGTCGTTGGATCCGTAGGCGCCTTTGGCGGCGTGCCCGCGCAAGCCTCGACTGCGCGCTAGCATGCCGCCTTCAATGAACATTTCATTCCGTTTAAGCGGAATCAAGCCCGCGCACTCAGGGGATGTTAGGAATTACGAAATATGACGGTATGCATTTCGGGACAGAAGCCGTCGTAAATATGTCTGTGCAGGTAAAGGTTTTTCAGCCGAAACGCCTGGTCAAAGCAAGAAAAGCTGCTCGCCTGTAAGCACCCGAATGGAGAAAGGTTATGAGAAAGTATGTATGCGGTCTGGCACTAAAAGGTATTTTATTCAGCCTGGCCTGTCTGTTTTTTCCGAATATCAGTGCATGGGCGCAAAGTGAGAGCCTGGCGCCCGGTATTAACGAAAGATTCAGGCAGCAACCGGATATGTCTATCAAGCAATTTGATTTTACAAGTCGCGATCCCGGGCAGCAGAAAGAAATATTGGACGCCTGCGAACTGAAGCCGGGAATGGATGTTGCGGATATCGGGGCCGGCAGCGGGGTCCATGCGCGCCTTTTCGCAGAAAAAGTATTGCCTTCGGGAAAAGTCTATGCAGTGGATATAGTACAGGAGTTTCTCGATCATATTGAAAAGACGTGCAGTGAAAAAGAGATTAATAATGTCCAATGTGTTCTTGGATCGGATACTTCATCCAATTTGGAACCTTCCTCGGTCGATCTCGTATTTACATGCGATACGTACCATCATTTCGAATATCCATTCGAGATGATGGCTTCAATTCACAAGGCCCTTCGCCCGAACGGCAGATTTATAATCATCGATTTCAAAGACAAATCAGGTCACGTTCGCGCGGACAGTAAAACGGTTATCGAGGAGATCAAGAGAGCGGGCTTCCGGTTGATCGACAGCAAGGATTTCTCGCAAATGTTTTTCATTGCGCGCTTTACCGTCGATAAATAGGAGGTCGGGAGAATCAATTTTTACATGTGTATGTGAGATTTCTCTCGATCTTTTTTGATTCTGAATATCTCTTTCTATCCCGGCCCGATTTTTAAAAAAATCGTTGAGCTTCCGTCAATCTCGTGGAGGTTCCTCAATGATCTTGAGCCTGTATCTATTCCTCCTAGCGCGTTGCCTGCATTTCCTGAATTTGTTTTCGTTTCAAGGCAAAGCGGTAGCCCAGCTGAGGATTCCTCTGAATCAAAAATGGATTCATCCCCGCAATGGATAACGATTTGCCCAATAAATAGATGTTTTGGAAAATGACACGCCGTTGTTTCTTTCGCTTTTCCGTATCCGTGGGAAAAGCTCCATGCTTTGGGTCCAGCACCCGTTGAACTAGCTCTTCAATGGATTTCCATCCGACGAGGTCGTTCTCGCTGGACCCAATGTCCTCTGAAAGGGCTATCAGCAGTTTTGAAAGACGGGGAGACAGTGTCAGCTTAGTCCCTTCAATTTCAAATTCAGCCCTGCCGTTGGCGAACCTTTTAATGCCCAGGTAATCAACTCCTGATTCTGCGGACCAGCAGAGCGCTTCCACCACATGGGGAGGGAGCTTACCGTTGGGCCGCGGGACAGGAGAGACCCCCGTCCCGTTGATAGACAGCAAATCTTTGTTGATCAGATCGTTAAGCCTTTCCTGAATCCTCCTGAGAGCAAAATCAATATTGATCGCCGCGTTGTTAATGGAGTTAATCCTGCCGGACAGCTCCATGTACCGCTTTCCCACACTCTGAAGTAGATTAAAGAATTCAACGGTTTCCTCATAGAGATTCGAGGGTGGCGCTGTAGATCGGGAAGAATGAGCATCCTGCGCTGGAGTGAGGCCATTCGTTGGAATAACCCCACTCTCCCTGCCGGAATTATTCCTCGCATGGGGACGTCCAGGCCTGTTGCTCGATACAATTTCCTTCAGCCTCTTCTGAAGATTTGTCAGCTCGAACTCTACATTCGATGCAGACACTTCAGCAGCGCTGATTTTGTTGACCAATCTGTTAAATCGTGCAATCAACTCGATGAGTTCCTCGAGAAGTGCGGAAACAACCTTGAAATTCTTGTCCTGCTGCATAATTCACACCTAAAAATAAGCGTCCTTGCCTACCGATGCAGGGAACCGGTTGATATGCTTGAGCTTCCGGATTCACTCGAATATTATCCTTTATATCACTTGCGACAGTTTATGGTTGCTTGTCCAGGAACATACTAGTATGATTACCCCATGTGGAATTCAAAATCCACAATTATCCCCGTCATTATTGATTTTTATAACGGTTTATACTTCTTGAGGCAAACTGTGAAGTAGTTTGCACACTTTGAGAAATTATGGCCTAAACTGTGGATTCTTCGGAATTCTTGTCACTATTGAGGTTATAGAGAAATGGCAAAAAAACCGTGCAGCAGTGAAAGAATAAAAAGACAGGCGGCTGCGAATCGTGAACTTTTTACGCATGACGAACTTGTGGCGGCAGTATGCAAATACTTCTGTCGTGGAATGCCGGTGGCTGAGATCCGGAAGGAGATTGAAGCGAGGCTGGGTATTAAACTGAGCAGGGAAGAGCCTTACCGCCTTATCGCTTTTGCCGCCAAAAACGGCAGGTTGCGTTACAACGCACCGCTTACCCGTTCGCTTGCTGATAAGATCCGTTCCCAATTTCCCGATTTGATGAAAGTAACCGTTGTGCGAACCGGGGTATCTGATGATATATCCTATCATGTTGCGGACATGCTGAGGGAGGAGGTCTGCAGTCTAACTCGGGCGTCTTCCCCTAATGCCGCAGTGCATATAGGATTCGCGGGCGGCGGGGCGCTTCGCAAGACCGCCCGCATATTCAGCGATATGCTGAGGGAGCCAAGGGAGGACCTCCCCGGAGAGATCGTTTTCCACGCCATGGTTGCAGGTTTCAACATGAAGGATCCCTCGATGGATCCAAACGGGTTTTTTACCTATTTTGCGGGCGATCCATCCCTTCAGGTTAAGACAAGTTTCCTGGGTCTGCTGTCCCCCGGTATTGTAAAAACTTCTGAGATCGAGAAGCTGCGTTCCATTCAATACATTCAGGACGCTTACGATAGCGCCCGGGAAATAGATATTATCGTCACCGGTGCGGGCGGACACTGGCAGGAAGGGCACAGCAGTCTTTACAGCCTCTGCTCGCGATGGGCGCCCCAGTCGCTGAAACAGATTACCAATGCAGGATGTATCGGCGACATGATGTGGCACCCTTTGGGCAAGGACGGGCCGCTTGATATCAAAACGAACATGAGAACTGTGACGTTGATGGAACTCAAGGATCTTGCTGCATTTATAAACAGGGGCAAAAAGGTGATACTCCTTCTCGGCCCATGCGGTAATTGCGGCGGCCCCAAATCAGAAGTGCTCAGGAGCATACTCAACTGTAAACAGAAATTAATTACGCATCTGGTCGTGGACAGTCGCTCCGCCAGGGGAATCATTAACCAAACAGAAATCTCGTAATGCATTAAAGTAACCGAACAAGGAAAACGGTTTTTATTTCGTTTAGCAACAAGTAAAAATGATCCCGACATAAAGCTGTGCGCATTTCGATAAAATGTGATCGCATGTGATTTCGATTTCTTCCGGGACGGCAAGTTAAACCTTCACTGACATTTCAAGAGACGGCTGCATGTGATAGCGCCTGCCTGAAAATTATAAAGCTGAACTCGTGGTATTCCTGCAACGGGTTATGAAATGCAGTTCTTGGCCATCGATCGCGAGGGGCTGCAAAAATCAAAACGGGTTCACTCGAATGAATATTCTCTCGTTCGTTCCTTCCGGTTCCCTGATGGGAATTCCGATACGAATCCATTGGTCGGTTCCAATGAGTCTTATCCTTTGGGAAGTGTTTACTTTATCCGATCTGGACGAAAGAAGTATTACCGGAATCTTCCTTCTTCTGGCTCCGCAGATCATTTTTATCTCGGTACTGATATCGATAGTTCTTATAGGAAGGAAATGTAGTGATCCTGGATGATTCAAAAAATTGCTGTAGCTCGAATGTCATAGATCGGAATGGTTTGTAAAAACATGTCACTGTGATCGGCTCGCATCAGTTCCGAGACGCCGGGCAATCGGCATAAGATCTGTCACGGAGGTAAATCCTATGGCGCACTTATGGCTGCAGAATGAAAATCCGGAATGGACGGCGCATACGCTGGCAGGCTGTGAGTTTAATCTTAAAAACTTTCTGACTAAAGCCATAGGACGCAGGCCGTTTGCAGAACAGGCGCCCTCTGCAGTGCATTTACTGAAATCAGAAAACAACGACGAGGAATGCTGGGTAATTCTTGCAGGACAGGAGAGCGACATCAAAATAAACGGGCTTCCTCTGTTTGCAGGCCTGCACATTCTGCGTGACCGTGATGAAATCCGCTGGAGCCCGGAAGGGTTTGCCTACTTTTCCTCTGAAGAACTCGCAGCCGTCGTGGATTTGCCGAAAAGCGATCGAAAGATAATCTGTCCACGCTGCAAACAGGAGATAGCTCCGGAGACACCGGCCGTGAGATGTCCGCGCTGCGGGATCTGGCATCATCAGTCCGAAGAGCTGCCCTGCTACACATATGCGGAAAACTGCGCCACATGCACGCGAAAGACCGGCCTGGACACCGGGTATGAATGGGTACCGGAGGAGCCGTGAAATCCATTACACTTATCGGCGCCGGCGGCAATATCGGGTCACACCTTGTCCCGCATCTCGGCCGCATGCCGGGCATCGGCAGAGTTACGCTGATCGACCGGGATATCTACGAGGAGCGCAACCTTGTTTCTCAGGATATTCTGCCCGGCGACATCGGCAGGCCCAAAGCTATGGTCCAGGCCCGACGGCTGCGCGCTATCAATCCCCGCCTTCATGTGATTCCCCTGGAGGAACCTGTAGAAAATCTGCCGCTCGGCGTCCTGCGCGCCGACGTAATTCTTGCCGCACTGGATTCACGCCGGGCACGCCAGTGTGTAAACGAGATTGCCTGGCGGTTGAAAGTGCCCTGGTGCGACTCAGGCGTCCGTTCCGAAGAATTTCTGGCGCGGATTACCGTGTACGTGCCGGGAGAAGATGTCCCGTGTCTCGAATGCGCCTGGTCTGATTCCGATTATGAGCAGATCGAACAGATATATCCATGCCAGGATGTTTCCACGATGAAGGAGATTCCCACGAACGCGCCATCCTGTCTGGGCGCCCTGGCGGCATCCATGCAGGCGCTCGAGTGCTGCAAGATCCTGGAAGGACGACTCGACCGTGCCGCCGTCGGCCGTCAGATTACCATCGATTCGCAATGGCACAACCACTACGAAATGCGATATCGGCGTAATCCCGATTGCCGGTTCGACCACAAGTCCTGGAACATCAAAAAGCTTCCGCTAAGGCTGGATCAGTTCACCCTGGAAGATGCGCTGGGTTTGGGCGACCGCATCGAACTGGATCATAGGCCTTTCGTCAAAGGATTGCTGTGCCCCGGCTGCGGGTTCGAGCGCTCTGTTTTCTTTTTATCGGCAGCTCTTAATAGGGAAGCCCGAAGATGCACACAATGCGGAACCGTAATGACGGCTTCGGGATTCGACACACTGGAGAGGATTGACGGGCGTTTATCGAAGAAAATTCTCAATTTCTCTCTTAATAAGGTTGGATTTCGTGAGGGGGATATTTTTCATGCCGGCAACGAAAAATACTTTGAGATTACCGGTGATGTTTTGTGATTCATTCCTTTGCAAACCAGGAAACAAAAGCATCTTCCCTGTGATCGCGTTATCCGAAAATTATCACGCAAAAATTTGTGGTATTTGAACAGACGAAATGAGCGACAGAATTTTTGAGATTTTTTTAAACAGACAGTTGGAGGAAGGCCTGGCCCTGTCGGCGGCAAGTGACATTGTAGACCTGTTGCCGGTCGACGGGCCGCCGCCGCAGCATTATATTGCGGATTTTCATTGCCGGGGTCTTGTCAGATCGAAAGCGGGAGTGATCCGGGAATGGGACCGTTTCACGGTCGGCATCTTTTTCCCGGCCGATTACCTCCGGAGGGTGGACCCTTTCTCCATACTGCGGTGGTTTGGTCCGCCGACGCGGGAGCATCCCGATATTTTTGCCTGGCATCCGAACATTTCAAACCGGGCTCCGTTTATATGTGTCGGAAAAATCGCACCCGGGATGTCGCTGACGGACCTCCTGCACCAGTTGTATGAGATCATCTCGTATCAGCGCTACACGCCCAACGAGTTCGATTCGCTCAACAAGGACTGCTGTTCCTGGACGAGAACCAATGCAGGTCTCTTTCCAATCGACAGCCGTCCGTTAAAGCGAAGAAATCTTAACCTGGAGATTTGCCGACCATGAGGTACCAGGCAGGCAGGCATGTGCATTCCATCCAGGAGTGCTTCCGGCAGTGGGGGCAGATTCAGAGCGGTCAAGCCGGTGCACGGTGGGACCTCAGGTCCAGGAATGTTCCCGATCTTCTTTTGCACGCGTATGCATTTGAAGATTGGCTGTGCATCCATGCGGATCCGTGTGGGCTGGTTGAAAACTTGTCTCCATGGGAGGCGCTTATATGGAACGGCCGTATAGATGGAGCCGCCAGGTTTTTTTACAAACTCCCGGGGCAAATGATCGGTATTCGTGCGGAAATTCCGCTGGTTGGGGAAGGCGGCATCGTACCGGGCCTTGTCGCTACACTGGCCGGTTTCGAACAGGCTGCTTCGCTGGTTCAAGATCCATCCAGCCGGGAGGCCAATTCGGAATCGCAGTCGACTCATGAGGAATCGGCCCGGGAATCGGCGTCGACTTTTGCTCAGCTCCTGGTGGAGACGGGCTGGCCGTTTACGGAACGCGCGGGAGGTTCGTACATGGTGGAGCTCGAAAATAAAGGGGATTTTTATCAGGCCCTTATGGAAACCAGACCGGATGGAAGTCACATGACATCCGTGGAGCTTGTGGCGCAGGGCACTTTCGAATCCGTTTCGAGGGAAGCTTTGGCTTTGCTGCTTCTTACAGCTTCCGGCGCGATCCGGATGGCGCGTCCTGTTGTGGAGGATTTCAACGATCGGATCGCCGCCCGATTTGAAATTCGGCTTTCAGACGGCGCTGATGCGGCTTTTCTAAACAGGGCGATTTCGTCATTATCCGTTGCCTGCAGGTTTTGCGTCCGTGAGGCGGCGGTGCTTAACAATCTGCGGGTTGCAGGGAAGTACCTCGCAGTCCGTAATTCCACTAACGAATAGACAGTAAGGAGAGAGACCATGGCAAATATTCAAACCATAACCGGAATATCGCTTCAGGCTTCGGATGTTTCCGGGCAGAAAATCGTCAATGTCCCCAGTTTCCCGCTGGACGCAACGATCGGCGAACTTACAAAAGGACTTCTTGCCAAAATGCAGCTGCCCGAAGACATTCCTTATCAGGTCCGTCTGGAAAGGGAACAGCGTCATCTGCACGCTTCCGAGCGGGCTTCGGATGCGCTGCAGACGGGAGACCATATAGTGCTTCAGCCAAGCATTGATGCCGGGGGCTGTTAATCCACGGTTCCTGCAAAGCTACTGCCGTGAGGGTACTGCGCACATTTTCTGCGGGGGCCCAATTTTTTGCGGGTAATAATTGGGGACCGCTCGAATCGGGCCCCTCGACATAGTGTCGAGGATATCTGTGGGCCCTCAATCGCACGCCGGTCGGCAAAGCGGAATATCCAACGGCTCTCTGCTCCACCTTGTGTAGGCGAAGCGACCGGGACATCGTGAGAAATGCGGATTAAGACCGGGATTCGAAGGGAACATAGCCCATGCTGGAAAGTGAATACAAAATTGTATTCGAGTTTTTAAAAGAGAACGGGACCAGGGTTGGACAGGTTGGCGTGGAGATCGACTGGGAACCCGCGCGTGAGTGGACCCGGTTCCTCGGGATCCGGCGCGGACTGCTGCCTCTGGGCGAATCCGTACGGTCAACAGCCATTGAACCTCTTTGGAACCGCAGTACAGGAGAGCCGTATCTGCAGGGTTTTCGGGTTGTTGTCTCAGGGGAAAACAACGGAAACATTGCCGAGGATTTCCCGGTCACATATTTTTACCATACCGCCCGCCAGGCTTCCGGGCATTTTGTTGCAACGGGCAGCCTCAATGAAATGGAACGCTTTCAATACCTCGTGGCTGCTTATCCGGATCGTACGGGTTCGCAATTAAATCAGGCACCGCAATTCGAATCCAATGAAGTTGCACCGGAGATATCGTGCGATGTCAAACCGCTGTCGGAGTTGATGTCAGGATCGGTTCCTGAAGGCGTCGAATGTGCCGGCGACATGCCGGTGTTCCTACCCCAGCAGGTTCTGGATGAGGCTGAATCGGCGACACTCTCATCCCGTGGAACGGAGACTGGTGGGATACTGATCGGACATCTCCGGCGCGATGAGTCGCTTCCCGAGGTGTTTGTCGAGATCACGGCTCAAATACCGGCCCGGGCCGTCGGGGGAGCATCCAGGCTGACCTTCAACGCAGAAACATGGACGGCCGTCAGGGCCGCGGTGGACATACGAAACAAAGAAGAGATCTATCTCGGCTTCTGGCACAGCCACCCGGTCATTGAATGGTGCAGAAAAAATGATTGTTCACTGGACCTGCTGAAATGCTGCCCGCTGGCGAAGGGATTCCTCAGCGCGGATGATCAGGCGATGTTCAGAACCGTTTTCCCGCGTGCCTACAGCGTTGCCCTGGTATGCAGCGACCTGCCGATCGGAGAGCCTTCGTTTTCCCTGTTCGGCTGGCGTCATGGAACGGTGGAATGCCGCGGCTTCCATAGGTTTCAACTTGAAAGGCAATTGCCGGAGAAATCAGGCAAAGCCTGATCAGATATTCGTTTTTATACGGTCATTCGCATGTTTCACATGCTTAACCCCAATTCCGCGTTAAGGAGTTTGCAGCTGCGAACTCTGGGACGCGGAACCGAGGAGGGCACAATGCACCGCAATGCGACAATAGACATCCAAACCGCCATGCACATCCAACTCTTGCAGTCTACGGGCGAAGGGGCGCCTCCCATCGAGGAGAAGCAGCGGATGCTGGCCGAGATCAGGAACCGCTCGGCCGATGCTTCCGCCCACATCGACCGCCACCTTCTGGGACATTTTGAAAAGCTGGCTTCCGGTTTGCAGGAAGCGAAAAACAATCAAAAGGAGCTCCATGCAATCATTGACAACCTGACGGCTCCTCCATGGCATCCGGCCACCCTGCTCGGTCTCGAAGATACCGCTTTCGGACAGGCTGCCCTGGTGCTGCATGGAGGCATGCGCCGCATTGTAAATATCTCCGGCGATGTCGATTCCGCGTCGCTCAGGGTCGGGGACGAAGTGCTGCTCGGGAGCAAGCTCAATATAATTATGGCAAGATCCCCCTATTCCTGTCCCGCCTCCGGCCAAACGGCTGTTTTTGAACGCTACACACCGGATCGCAGACTCGTCCTCAAGGTTCGGGACGAGGAATTGATCGTTTATCCCTCCGGAAGCCTCAGCGAGGTGGAGCTTCGTAACGGGGACGAGATCCGGTACGACAGCGCCGCCTGGCTTGCCTTTGAACGGATCGAGCGTTCGAAAGGAGAACACCTGTTTCTTGAAGAAACGCCGCAGGAAACATTCGAGGACATCGGGGGCCTCGAACATCAGGTAAGCGAGCTGCAGCGTTCCATTCTGCTGCATTTTTATCACCAGGAAATTGTCAGGAAGTACCATTCACAGCGCAAGAAGGCCGTTCTGCTTTTCGGCCCCGCTGGAACCGGGAAGACCCTGATGGCGAAAGCCCTGGCGAACTGGCTTGCAAAGCTCTCAAAATCGGGCAATTCCCGTTTCATCAACGTCAAACCGGCCTCCTTGAACAGTATGTGGTATGGCGAATCGGAGTCCAACTATCGCAGGGTCTTCCAGTTGGCGCGGGAAGCGGGCGCACGGGAACCGGAAGTGCCGGTTGTTATTTTCTTTGATGAGGTCGATGCCGTCGCCGCTACCCGGGGCGGATCCATCCACAGAATCGACGATCGTGTTCTGAATGCTTTCATGGCGGAACTGAACGGCCTCGAGGATCGGGGAAACATCATGATTGTGTCCGCGACCAACCGCCTCGACTCTCTTGATCCCGCCGTGACCCGGACCGGACGGTTGGGCGACCTGGTATTGAAGATTCCCAGACCCAATCGTACGGCCGCGCGCGACATCTTCTGCAAACATCTCCGCTCCGACATACCCTATGCCTCAAACGGACATGGTCCGGCTGTTGCGCGCGAACTGATTATTCAATCCGCGATTTCGCGGATCTATTCGCCCAATGGAGACGGAGAATTGGCGACGATTACATTCCGTGACGGCAAGACCCGGGCGGTTCATGCTCGGGACCTGATCAACGGGGCGGAGATCGCCAAAATCGCCCGAACGGCCATCGAAAGCGCCTGTCTGCGTGAGGCGGAAACCGGTCCCGGCGGTGTGACGCTTGAAGATATGCTCGCGGGAATCTCAGACTATCTGGAAACCGCGACTCAGGGTCTGACGCCTGCCAATTGTCGCCATTATCTGGACGACCTGCCGCAGGATACGGATGTGGTCCGCGTGGATTCAGTAAAACGCAGGGTAAGGCGGCCGTACGAATATCTCAACAGTCCGAGGTAAACGGATTAACGGAGCTTCATGGAACAAGAAAATAGTGACATTATGCCGAAAAACAGGAAAAACAGAAATCCTTTAAGGGTGCCCAAACTCTGCGGGGCCGATGTCGAACTTGGAAATTTTATCCTCGGAGGCCCAAAGGAAGGGGACACGGGATTCGAGGCTTCCAGGGCCCTGCTTCGGCATATCGATGGGCTTCCGCTGAGGGCCGGATCCAATGGGTACGGATTTGGTTTTCCCGTTCAAAACCAGTATGGACGTTCGGAATATCCGGTTTGTGGATTTCCTTCCTGGTACGGCATACCGGCCGGAGGGACGACCTGCGTTCCCTACAATCCCCAGGATTGGGGCCGCAAATTCCTGCCCGGCAACGGCGGCTGTGCCTACATAGACCTGGATCATCTCGAAATATGCCTCCCTGAAATCATCAGCGCATGGGACTACGTTGCCGCGTGGCACGCGATGCTGAATATCACGCGCCGTGCGCTTCACGAAGCAAACCGTTCGCTTGCGCCGAACGGCCGCATCCAGGTCCTGGTCAACAACAGCGACGGAAACAGCAATTCATACGGGAGCCACCTCAACTTTTTGATTACACGCCGGGCCTGGGACAACCTGTTTCTCAGGAAGATGCATCACCTTCTGTTCCTGGCGTCTTATCAGGTTTCCAGCATCGTTTTTTCCGGGCAGGGCAAGGTTGGGGTTGAGAACGGCGGGTCCGAGGTCCCCTTTCAAATATCGCAGCGCGCGGACTTTTTCGAAACGCTTCTCGGCTCCCAGACAACCTTCAACAGGCCGATAGTGAACAGCCGGGATGAAGCCCTGTGCGGAAAAAGTCAGGCGGGATCGGGAGGATGCGCCCGTCTTCACGTGATATTTTTCGACAGCACCCTTTCCCACGTCGCAACCCTTCTGAAAGTCGGCGTCACGCAGATCATTCTTTCCATGATCGAGGCGGAATTCGTGAATCCGAACCTGGCTCTCGACGACCCGGTCCATGCGTTGTCGTGTTATAGCCGGGACCCCTCTCTGCGAGCCCGTGCCCTGACGGTAACCGGCCGGTCTTTGACTGCGCTGGAACTCCAGTATCTCTTTTTTGAGGATGCCGCGCGATTCGTGGCCAAAGGCGGTTGCGAAGGGATCGTGCCGGAAGCGGACGAAATTCTTCAGTTCTGGGGAGACACCCTGCAGAAGTTGGGGGAGAGGCAGTTTGTCGAGCTTAGCCGCCGTATTGACTGGATTCTGAAGCTTCAGATTATCGATCGGGCGATGGCGCAGCAGCCGGGATTAACGTGGGATTCACCACAGATCCGGTATCTGGATCAGTTGTATTCGAGTCTCGACGACAGGGAAGGTCTCTACTGGATATATGAAAGGCGCGGCTTTACCGAAAAAGTCGCCGGTAAGGAGAAAATTATTAGATTTGCGAATAATCCGCCCGAGGATACGCGCGCGTATGCCCGTGCGATGCTGTTGCGCAAAGCGGATCCGGCCGAAGTCGATGCCGTTGACTGGGATTCAATCACCTTCAATATTCGGGACGGCAACGGTTGGCCGAATCGGAAGACGATAGATTTGGCCCATCCCCTGCGCTACACGAAGGAAATGACGCAACAGTGTTTCCAGGGCTTCATGTCGCTCGAGGATACTCTCGATTTTGTCAAAGCGACCGATCCGGAATGCAGAATATCGGGGGATAAGAACGAAGATTCCTTACGTTCGTATCCCGTCAACATCCAATAATTAATCGAAACAAGCGAGGAGTTTATGAGCGAACGACAACGTATCCGGGACAACAACGACGTGCAGCCTCCATCCGGAACCGGCGATGAAGGCGAAAGCCTTGAACGGATCCGGCAGACTGCAAACGAATTCCTGTCGGCGGGCGAGGAAGCCATACGTCGGGCGTTGTCCGACAACAGCGAAGAATTTTTAAGAGCCAACCGCCAGCAGGGAGGGCAGTGATCTTGAGAGCGCGAATGTTCGGACTGGAAACCGAATATGCGATTACCCAGATTGAAAGACGCAGGTATCTCGACCGGGACCTTTTCATGAATCGCTTTCTGGGCGCCGCCAGAAAAAGCCTCGTGCATCTGCCGGACGCTCAAAGCAATGGGATGTTCCTGGCAAATGGATCGAGGCTTTATGTCGATTACGGGCAACACCCGGAGCTTGCAACTCCGGAATGCACGGATCCCTGGGAGGTGGTTCGGTACCTGAAAGCCGGTGAAAGGATAATCTCCGCCGTTATCGAAAAGCTGTGTTCTGAAATCGGAACAGGCGCCGAGATAATCTGTTCCCTGTGCAACGTGGACTACCTGCAAGACACAACCTGGGGCTGCCATGAATCTTACCTGCATCAATGCGATGCCGAAAAATTGGCGAAGCACATCATTCCCCACCTTGTAACCCGTACGATATTCACCGGAACGGGGGGATTTGATGCTTCCTCGGCGGGCCTCCAATTCACATTGTCTCCCAGGGCTCATCACATCTCACACACAACATCCTGTGAATCAACGGGCGAACGCGGAATTTACCATACCAAGGACGAATCTTTAAGCTCCAGGGGATATCATCGTCTCCATATCATCTGTGGTGAAAGCCAGCGCTCCGAGTCGGGCATCTGGCTGAAAGTCGGTACAACCGCCGTTATCGTAGCCATGATCGAAGCCGGGCTTGAGCCCTGCAGCGATCTGGAACTGGCGTTTCCCGTGAAGGCGTTTCGAGCCGTTGCCGCTGATACGGAGTGTGAGGAAAAACTCGAGTTGGCCGGCGGGCGAACTGCCCGCGCCATTGATATCCAGCGCCGTTACCTGGAACTGGCGGAAGAACACCGAAACGATGCGTTCATGCCGCCCTGGACCGAAAGAGTATGTTCGAAATGGAGACAGATCCTGGATCTTCTGGCGGAGAGTCCGGTAAAAGCGAGCAGGATGCTGGACTGGACAATAAAACATGCACTCTATACGCGTCATATTGAGAATCGCGGAATGAAGTGGGAAACGATTCGTGCGTGGAGCAAAGCCGTCGTTAACCTCCAGTCCGCATTGAGAAGAAGCGGGCGTCCCCATGCACTGCAACCCGACTTCATCCTTGGACCCAACAGCCCGGTTCTTGAAGAGGTTGCCCGGCTCACGCCCTATCTGCGCAAGGAAGGTTTGAGTTGGGACGGGTGGGCGGATTTCCTTCGTCTGAAGCAGGAAATGCTCGAAATAGACACGCGCTATGGACAGCTTGGCGAGAGAAGCATATTCCGGTCCCTGGAACGGGCCGGCATGCTGGAGCATCACGTGGACGGCGTGGATAACATCGAACATGCAATCTCCAATCCTCCGGGCAAAGGACGGGCCCGGATCCGTGGCGAGATGGTGCGTCAGTTGCACGAGCGAAATGCCAAATATAAATGCGGCTGGTATTTCATCTGCGATGAGGAGGAGAGGCCTGTTCTTGATCTCTCCGACCCGTTTGCAGGCGATCAGGATATGACACCGGTCGACGGACGCAAGACGAACGAAGAAGGCCAGTTTTTATTGCCTTTCGGAAGCAGCGGCATTAGGACGCTTGAAGAATTGTTAAGGATGCGGGGCCGGTCATTATGAGTCCGGCAATCCGGATCGGGCGGCACAATTCCTGAAAAAATGATGTGAAGCCATCCAGAATCCGGCATCAATTTGCAGGGTCCCGCCTGTCGTTATGTGAAGTAAAATTTTAATGCTGAGGTGCCTCTAATGTCCGATGCAAAACCCATTTGCTATCACCGATCCCGTTGCCGGTTGTGGGTAGTTCCTTACGTCCGCAACCGTCTCGTCTTTGCCGAGGCAGCTGTCGGAGCTTTGCAGAAAGGAGCTTTTGATTCATTACTGCTGGATCTTCCCAGCTTCATGGGCCACGGTTCGTGGCTGAATGCACCGCTATCCTCCTTCCCCCTGGTCAGCTCGTTATTGGTTCAAGAGGATGACAAGAGCTGCTCCCTGTTTCCTCTGGTTCCCACGGATGCCGCTTGTGCGGCCGCCTGGTTCGCTCGGAAGCGATCCCTGCCTTTCGAATGCGTGGATCCTGTTGTTTATCGGGACAGTTCCTGCCGCAGCATTCCTTCCGTTTCTGCATGCGGGGACGAGAGGCTGGTTTCTACAGCGGGACTGGCATCCTATTTCGAGGGAGCATGGCGCCGGCTTGACGATTTATTGGAAAAAGATCCGGATTCCTCTATGCATAATTTGATAATGCGCGGAAAGGCTGTCGCCGGCCGAATATGCGAAAAAATTTCATCCAATAATAAAGTGCTTTTTCTTTGTGAGTATCGATTGTGGTGGGCCGTTCGCGCGGCACTGGATATGGAAGAACATAATCGAAGCGGCGCTGCTAAAAAAGACGCGCGGCAATGCGCGCGTTCCTGCGCATTGCTGCTCGAGGATCCTTATCTTTTGTGGGCCTCAGGACTGTTTGACGACTACCTGACGGTAAACAGAAAATTTTATGAAAGTCTTCAGTCGGGGGAAGCCGCTTCTTTCGACAAG
>CAZPHK010000062.1:0-23852 GCA_964586015.1 uncultured Acidobacteriota bacterium
GGTTACATAGTTATGCTTTACTTCTGTTATACGGTTCGCCGGGTTTTTTGAACCGTGCCGGTGTCCTGTACGGAAATATATTTTCAAATCAGGATTATCATAGATGAAAGTATCCTTCTTTGTAACATGCCTGGCCGATAACGTGTTTCCTTCCGTCGGTATCAAATCCGTTCAGCTTCTGGAAAAGCTGGGCTGCACCGTAATTTTTAATCCCCGCCAGACCTGCTGCGGGCAGCCTCTCGTCAACAGCGGCTACCGGGAAAAGGCGAAAAAGGCCATGCGCGTCCTGATGGATGCGCTGCTCTCGGACGATTGCGAATACATCGTGGCTCCAAGCGGCTCCTGTGTGCTTCAGGTCAAAGAGTTTCCCCGCATTTTTCGGGGAGACGTCATTTGGGAGCCCAGGGCAAAGCGGCTTGCGGAAAGAACCCACGAAATTACCGATTTTATAGTGAACGTTTTAAAGGTTACGGACGTCGGTGCTGTCTTGAACGGCCGTGCCGCCTACCACCCGTCCTGTCATATGACCCGCATGCTGGGAGTCAGGGAGCCGCCCTATCAGCTTTTAAGAAATGTGAAGGGATTGGAATTGGTGCCCTTTAATGGTCAGGACAAGTGCTGCGGTTTCGGCGGAACCTTCTCGGTGACGATGGCGGATCTCAGCGGAGCCATGGCAGCGGAAAAGGTGCGAAACATCGCCGCCGCGGGCGTCGACCACCTCATCGGCGCGGACTGTGCGTGCCTGATGAATATTCAGGGCAGAATCCGAAGGGAAAAACTTGATATCAGGGTTCTGCACGTTGTTGAAGCGTTGACGGCGGTCTGAAAAAACCATGAGCATAAAAACCAGCAGCCTTGGATTGAAGCCCCGCATAAAAAAGAGCCTGTCCGACTCCTTTATGCGCGCTGCCATCGCCAATGCCCAGGATCGCATAAACCGCAAACGTGAGGCGTGTTATGCGGAACTGGGCAATTTTGAGAAATGGCGTGAGCTGGCCGCGGACATCCGTGCGCACGTTATCGATTATCTCGATTGTTATCTCGGGCAGTTTGCGGATAATGCCGGGAAAGCAGGGGCCCGTGTTTATTTCGCCGGAGACGACCGGGAAGCGGTCGAAATTGCCAAAACAATTTTTACGGAAAAGAGAGCTGAAAAAGCCGTGAAGACCAAGTCCATGGTCACAGAGGAAATAGGGCTCAACGAGGCTTTGGAGGAAATCGGCATCGAAATTCTGGAGACCGATCTCGGCGAATATCTGCTTCAGCTGGATGATAAGGACAAACCGTCCCACATTGTTATTCCGGCCCTTCATAAGGATCGGCACCGCATTTGTAAACTGCTTGCCGAAAAAGCCGGATACAGGGGAGACGAGACTCCGGAGACCATGACCCGATTTGTGCGCGGAGTTCTGCGCCGGGCTTTTCTGTCGGCCGATATTGCCGTGTCCGGGTGCAATTTTGCCGTTGCCGAAACCGGCACCATCGCGCTGATGACCAATGAGGGCAACGGCCGTTTTGTTACCGGCATTCCCAAAACGTTGGTTGCATTCATGGGCATGGAGCGGGTGGTTCCTACATTCGAAGAGCTCGATATCCTCTTCAGCATGCTGGCACGCAGCGCCGTTGGGGAACGGACCTCGATTTACATGTCCCTTCTTACGGGGCCGCGCGGCGAAACGGATGTGGACGGGCCCGAGGAACTGCATATCGTCATCATAGATAACGGGCGTTCCAATGTGCTTGCCGGTTCCTTCAGGGACGTCCTGCGCTGCATCCGCTGCGGCGCCTGCATGCTGGAATGCCCGGCCTATCGACACGTCGGAGGCCACGGCTACGGTGTGCTGTATCCGGGCCCTCTGGGCGCGGCGCTGGTGACGGCGCTCGCCGGATACGAAGAGCACAAGGACGTGACCGGAATATGCTCCCTGTGCGGCGCCTGCAATGACGTGTGTCCCGTAAAAATTCCATTGGTCGAATCCATCCTGGAACATCGACGCATCATTGCCGAAGAAAAAAAATTATCCGGTTGGATGAAGAATGCGGCTTACTCGGAATACGGCCGCGTGATCGGCAACTCCACATACTATGCCGCAGCCTCAAGGCTGGCTCGTTTGGCTTGTCATCTTCCGCGGGTCGGACCGCTCAAGGAGTGGGCCAAAGCGCGCGAATTACCGGAAATACCCGAAAAACGGTTTCGCGACCGGTTTGCAGGGCGCAGACGGGAAGGAGACGGACGGTGACTTCACGCGAACAGTTCATCCGCACAATAAGCAGAGCGCTCGGGCGGGAAAAACCGCCGGCAGTTCCGGCTCCACCTGCCCGGCGTCATGCCGTCCACACGGAAGTGATGAAGGATTTCAACCGGGATGATCTTGCGCGCGCATTTATGGAATACAGCAGGAAAGTCGGCGCCGATGTTTTCGAGACGACCAGGGGCGGGTTGAACGGCGCCATTCAAAATGCCGTCGAAGGCTGCGGACCCGGGCCCGTGATTATGGCGAATGACCCCCTTCTGAAAGAGCTGGGTACGGCTGAAGCATTGGAGACGGGAAGGGCGGTTCAGGTCTGGAATTCGGGCGGTTCCCGGGAAAGCGATCTCCATTTTGCCGAACAGGCCTCCGTCGGCATTGCCGTTGCTGAAAAAGCGCTTGCGGAATCGGCCACCGTCCTGCTGTTCAGCCATAAAGGCTGCGGCCGTTCGGTGACACTGCTGCCGGAATCGGTGATATACGTTGTTCCCAAAAGCCGCATATGCCCGCGGCTGACGCAGGGCATGGCGTATACGCGGCAGTATAAGGAAAATCTTCCTTCTTCGGTAAATTTTGTTTCGGGTCCCAGCGCCACTTCCGACATCGAACTGGTGCGCGTTGTCGGCGTTCACGGACCGTCCCACGTCATCCATATCGTTGTGAACGACATCTAAATAAAGTGCCCGAGGCTTATCTTTGTTTTGTATCTTTCTTCCCGGTTTTTTTTCATGTTACAGGTTAGCAAGTTGGCAGGTTAACAGGTTCACATGTTTGCAGGTTGTGTGTTCGATAAGGAATCGTTCTACCACTCTCAAACCTGAAACTTTTAAACCGAACCTGAAACTTGTTAACTTGAAACGTCTAAACCTGTAAACAACCAAAAGCACGGCAATTGAGAGAAATACGCATCAGCAGGATTTTGTTTTGCAGCACACATCGAGAAACCTTGAATACTGATTGTCCCACTCCGAACAGCCTTCAGGTAAAAACTCCCTGAATTCGAAAGAATTAATCAGCACTTTCCGGATTTCCCCAAGGGACCGGATTCGTCCGCACGCCATGGCCTGAACCATGATGTTTCCCAGGGCTGTCGCTTCAGCCGGGCCTGCCACAACCGGAAGACCTGTGGCGTTGGCCGTGAACCGGCAAAGCGGCTCGTTCTTAGAGCCGCCGCCTATGACATGGATCCTGCGGATCTTTTTGTCCGTAATCTGCTTCAGCTCTTCAAGCGTCTGCCGGTAGCGAAACGCCAGGCTTTCAAGGATGCAGCGGGCGAACTCGCCGGGATTGTTCATGGGGGATTCCCCGGCCTTTTCTGCAAGTTTGGACAGAGCCTCCGGCATTTTCCCGGGATTCAGCAGCGACGGGTGGTCGGGATCGATCAGGGTTTTAAAAGGCTTTGAGGATATTGCCAGCGATAGAAGCGCTTTATCTGAGAAAGCGGCTCCCGTGTCGGCCCACGAACGCCGGCATTCCTGCACCAGCCACAGTCCCATTATGTTTTTCAGAATTCGCCAGGTGCCTTCGACGCCGCCTTCATTTGTGAAGTTCAACTCCCGGGATTTCGGAATCATAACGGGAGAATCGGATTCGATTCCCATGAGCGACCATGTTCCCGAACTGATGTATGCGAAGGAATCGTCCTCCGCCGGGACGGCGGCAATGGCGGAGCCGGTATCATGAGAGGCAACGGCAACGACGTTTGTATCCGGGAGGCCCGATTCCCCGGCGATGTCTGACGTCAGGCCTCCGATGATTGTTCCGGGAGACACAATTGGCTGCATGATATCAACAGGAACATCAATGGCTTCGAATACCTGCGGCGCCCATTGTTTTGTCCTGGGATTCATCAGCTGGGAGGTCGTGGCGCAGGTGAATTCCGAAAACCTGGCTCCCGTCAGAAGGTAATTCAGCAGATCCGGCATGAAAAGCAGGTCCCGGGCCATTCGCATAGCCGGCAACTTTTCCCGTTGCGCCGCGTAGAGCTGGAAAAGAGTGTTGAACTGCAAAAACTGAATGCCTGTCAAAGAATACAATTCTTCTTTGGGAATGAGCCTGAAGACTTCATCCATCACCCCGTCCGTCCGGTGATCCCGGTATGCGTAGGGAAGCTCCAGGATGTGCCCCGCCGCGTCAAGCAGGCCGTAATCCACTCCCCACGTATCTATTCCAATGGACAGCGGCATTTCATTCTGCCCGACGGCGTCCCTCAATCCGCATTGAATTTCTTCAAAAAGGCGATAGATATCCCAATGGCAGCGGCCGTGAATCCGAGTCATGCTGTTTTCAAACCGGCGGATCTCCTTAAGGGAAATTTTTTGATCCTCCAGCAAACCCATCATCGCGCGGCCGCCGGAAGCGCCGAAATCGAAAGCGAGATATCTGTTTTTTTGCGTCCGCGGCAAGATTTTCAACCTCTGAGTGATTCAGGAATTCCGTTTGCTCAGCACACTGCTTTCGTACTTTTGAATATCGGAAATGACGGCTTCCGCAACGGGAACGTTTTTCTTCAGGCAATAATAATCCCAAACAGCTCCGAACGGCTTTGATTTGGCCTCTTCCACGAGCGCGAGAAGTTCGAATTTCCGCCCGTCCTTTTCGTATCGGCGCAGTGTCGCGACAGGATCGAGCAGGGCGAGCAGAAGGGCTTTCTGCGCGGCCCGGGTTCCCGTCACATAGGCCCCTATGCGGTTGATGCCGGCATCGAAGAAATCCAGGCCTATATGTACGTTTTCCAGTTTATCCGACCATACGATTTCCTGCATCAGCGCGCGAACCTCGTCGCTGAGGGTCACGACGTGATCGCTGTCCCACCGGACGGCGCGCGTAACGTGAAGCAGAAGCTCCTCCAGAAACTGAAATACGGCCGACACCTTGTCCGATACCTGTTCCGTCGGATGGAAATGCCCGATGTCCAGACAGAGCAGAAGGCGGTTCTCGATTGCGTATCCCAGGTAGAATTCGTGGGATCCGACCGTGAAGGATTCCACGCCGATGCCGAACAGCTTCGATTCCACGGAATCCTTCAGCGTATTCGGATCATATTTCTTACTGAAGACGGCGTCCAGGGATTCCTTCAGCAGCCTGCGGCGGAGGAATCGTTCCACGGTAACATCCTTCGATCCGTCGGGTATCCAGATGTTGTGGATGCAGGGAGTCCCGAGTTCTTTTCCGATAAAAGAGCCGATTTCCCGGCAGCGTTTCACGTGCTCGATCCAGAAGCGGCGGACTCCGTCGTCCCGGGACGAAAGCGTGTAGCCGGATTCCGCTTTGGGATGGGAGAACAGCGTGCAGTTGAAATCCACTCCGATGTTCCTGTCCCCGGCCCAGTCGACCCAGGACCGGAAATGTTCCGGCTCTATTAGGTCCCGGTCCACCGGCCGGCCTCCAAAATCGCCGTACATCGCGTGCAGGTTGATTCGATGATTCCCGGGTATCAGGGAGTACACCACGTCCATGTCCTGACGTATTTCCTCGAGATTTGTCGCCTTGCCCGGATAGTTGCCCGTGGCCTGGATGCCTCCGCCCGACAGCCCGGCGCCGGACCGTTCGCACCCGCTTACGTCATCCGCCTGCCAGCAGTGCAGGGAAACCGGGGTGCTGTCCAGCCGGTCCAGAGCGCGTTCGGTATCCACTCCCATTTCGGCGTAAACTTCCCTGGCAATTTCGTAAGCCCTTTCAATTCTTTTTTCTTTTTCCATATTAAATCGTTTTCGGCTCGAAAGATTCCAGAGACGGTCCGTCCAGAAGCTTTTCGTTTATGTATACTTCTATCCTGAATTTTCCTATGCGTTCGGCCGAAGCCAGATTGTGGGCGGCCTGCTCCAGGGTGGTGTCTCCGGTCGCAACGACTCCGAAGCCTCCGACCACGCAGCAGCCTTTGTGCCAACGCAGCATGTTGAGAATCGGATTTTCAGGAGTCCGGTCGTCAAGGTGCGAACCGTCCACCAGTCCCAGCCGGGGATTCAGATAAATAGCCTCTGCGTCGATGGGAGCTACGACCGGATGGGTTTCGCGATCGTAGGGGATGGCGGGCGACTCTCCAAGCAAAGCCTCCATCCCGTACTTTTCAGCCAGGATGGCCATTCCTTCGGCCGTTGCCAGAGGATTGGAAGCCATGATGCATGTCGTATGGTTGGTGTTTGTGTAGATTAATTTATGGAGCATGATTTCGAAATCATCCCCATCATTTATCCTCGTGGATGTTCGAATCAGGGGCAGTTCCATCCGGGCCGGAATCGCCGACACGGGACAGAATATCATTTGTTCGGCCGTAACTTTCCGGCTCATGGACCCGGTGCCGAATGCTCCGATCAACATGTCGTAAATATATGCCGTCCAGTGGGCGAATTCACGGATCGTGGATTCATCCTCAACCTGGTTTCCCGCCGCGGTTGAATCGATATTCTTTAAGGGGTATCTCGGGAAAATCGACTCCGGTCCCTGTCCCATTATCTTATTTTGCAGGGGACCCAGCTTGACGCCCCGGCGGGCAAGATTGAGCGCAAGCGCAGCACTGCTTTCGAAAACGCTCAAATTCCGGAGGCATTCTTCCAAAGAGGCTCCGCGAGTGAAGGGACCATGCCCCTTTACAAGAGTTATCGGCGCTTCCGCCAGGTATTTGGGAATCCGGTTTTCCATTTCGATCGAGCCCACCGGCTGTTTATAGGAGCCGGCCATCACTCCGCCGATAAGGAAGGTCCCGTGAATATCCACCGGCTGAAAAATGAACTCCTGGTTTCCCCGCGGATCGTCCCCGAGGTATTTAAGGAAAAGCTCGCGGTCGCGGTTGTCGAAGGACATCACGGTGGACAGAATATGGTGGCAGTGTATGCAGGCATTCGCTCCGGGCAGGCTCAATATCTTACGGTGAATGTTGGATTCGGTGGAGGCCCGGCCGTCTCCCCAGCTCACTTCATTGAAGCGGATGGGAACGATGTCCCGGGGGACAAGAGCGCCTATCTGGGAGCCGGACGCCGTGGTATAGAATCGCCCGGGATCGACGGGATCGACGGTCGATAAATTTCCGCTGTGGGTATTGTTTCCATTCACGCGGCGGATCGCATCGCCGACTTTGAGGAAGTTTTCATAAATCTCGTTTATGTCTGTTTTTCCATTCATTATTTTACGTTACGAAAACGGCCGGTACTTTTGGCGGGCCGGACATTCTGTTCCGCAGGCGGTCTTCTATTTCAAGCTTCCTGAGCGTTTCTTCAAGGGGTTGTCCCTTATCGTCCCAGCCGACGGCGTCGTAGTACTCGCGATGCATTCGGTTGAAGGCCCGGCGGTCGCAAACCAGGGAACGGCCTTCTATTTCAAGGGCTTCCGTGTAGAACCGGTCCGGCATCCAGTCGTCATCGGCCGTAAATCCCGCGAGAATATTGAACATTCTTTCCAGTGTAAGAGTTCTCCAGGCAAGACGCTCCAGATTCGCCCCGCTGTAGCTCAGCCCGGTCACCGCGTTTACGAGCAGCGCGAATTCATCGAGGGTCAGAGACAGCGACGCGAAAGCGCAGGCGCCGATAATATCGATTGCCGTGTTGTTCAGCGCAGCATTCCTGGCGATTATGGCGGTCCCTTCGATGCGGTCCCCGGGCCATTCCGCGTATCCGGCGCAATAATCCCGTATAGCAGTGTACCCGTTTTCCAGATGGCAGCCGCCCCGGTTGTTCATTTCATAACAGAGGCCCTGGAGATAAGCCGTCCGGGGATCGTAGGCCGGCAGTTCCAGCCGTTTGACGCTCATGGACAACTCCTCATGACCGTATTTCCGGCAGAACCTTGCGGAACCCTGCGCCAACTCTTTGCCGATGCCCTCCGATCTTCCCATGGCGTGGACAAGAGGAACCAGTATTTCCCTGCGCCCGAATTGAGGCTCCCCATGAAGTTCGCAAAAAGGCCGGACATCCCTCAGGAATTCTTCTTCCCGGGATGTCCTCGTTTTCCTGTTTTTTACAAGACCGTACAGCTCGATAAAAGCCGCGATGGTTCCGCCCAGGGACATGGTGTCCAGGCCGTAACGGTTGGCCCAGTAATTCGCCCGGGTTATGACGGCCAGGTCGTAAATGGACAGGTTCGCCCCGAGCAGGGCCACGGTTTCAAACTCCGGGCCCTCCCCATGGTCCACGCGGTTTCCCTCTTCGTCGAGGATTCCGGTAACGCGGGTGCAGGCGATGGGGCAGTTGTAGCAGGCGCTTTTCCTGGATTCTACCCGTTCTCCGCCCGAAGAAGCAATTTCGGAATGGTGGCGCAGGGCTTCTCCGTTGATCTTTTCGATATCTTCATCCCGGTGCCGGGTATCGTGCATATTGTTGTGAACGAGTTCGTCGTAGTTATGAACCATTCCAAGAAGGCCAAGGGTTCCCATGGATGAAAGTATCCCGTAGGCCTGCTCTTTCCGGGTCATCTTCCCCACGTCCAGTTTCAGCCGGGCCTTATAGGCGGCTCCGCTTTCGTTTCCCGCGCGCAATCCATCCGGGTCGGCGACTGAAATGGCGCATGGAGGATTGGGGTCGACTATAACGGCCAGCAGGTTCTTGGATCCGAAAACCGCTCCGCCGCCGCCTCTTCCAAAAGCTCTGCCGCGATCGTTCATGATGGCGGCTATTCGGGACATTCTGCGGCCCGCCTCGCCGATTGTCATGACCCGGGACCCTTTCGGCGAGTTTCGGCTTAAAAGATCGGTAATTTCATCCACATTCAGCTGCAGCAAAGACTCGGCATTTTTAAATTCGACGCCGCCGGGAGAAATAATCAGATAGACGGGCGCCGGAGATTTTCCGGTTATGCGGAGAACGTCGAAGCCTGTTTTTTTAAAAGCGACGGCCCATTTCCCCCCGGAGTTGGCGCTGCCGATGCCTTCCGACAGGGGCGACTTGAAACTTACATGAAACCTTCCGGAGGCCGGCATCGGAGTTCCGGTTGTCGGAGCCGTCGAGAATATCAGGATGTTGTCTTCACACAGAGGATCGACTTCCTTGAAGGCGTTTTTGTACTTGCCGGCCTGCTCCAGAGAAAGGAAATGCTCGAAAAGCAGCGCAACCCCGAGCCCCCTGCAGCCGAAAAACAGATCGCACATTCGCAGGTCCAGATCGGACCGGACACACGACTGTTCGGTGAGGTTTATCGTTAAAATCCCACCCATGTAACCTCCGGGCAGGGTCTGCTTCTCAGTAGGCATGAATAATTCTCCGGAGGGATCGCCCCGTTTGTATCCGCCTCCGTAAGCAGGGATATCATAAACTTACGGAGGAAGCTAGGTGGAGCCCTTCCTTTTCATAACAAACGGCGCCGTGGCAAACCAGAGAATCATTCCGATTAACAGGACCGTTTTATGGGTCGCCGGTTCGATAGTACCGGAAAAGACCAGGATAGACGGTACTATGGTTGCCAGTAGTCCAATCCACGCAATGCCGCTCAATAATATCTTCATTGTCCTGTACTCCAAGGGATTCGTCTTTGAATAAGCATGCTGCCGGCGATATACAGAAAGGCCGCGATGAACCAGCCCGGCAGGAACAAAAAGAATTTTTCAATGCCGAACGTGAGATACAATACCAGGCACAAACAAAGCGTCAGTATCCACGCCGCACCGGCGGCCCAGTTGGCAGTGATTCCGGTCGCTTCCGCATAAAAGCGCTTCAGGTTCAGTCTCGGCAATACCCAGTAGTCCAGAAAGATAACCGTTCCCATGGGCATTAAGATAAGGCCGTATAAAGCGACAAAATCCAGAAGCTTCATGACAAGGGCAGGGAAGATGCCGCCGATTGTGGCCAGGAATCCTGCGACAAGAGTGACCCGGAACCGGCTCCACTTTTTAAACAGGATCTGAAAGGCAAGACCCGCCCTGTAAATCGTGGGATTGGCCGTTGTCCATCCCGCGATAATGACGCAGACGGCGCCCGCCAGTCCTGCAATGTTTACGGCCATGGGCCCGGGCGCCACAGTCGTGTTCGCGGGATTAATCTTCAGTTGAAGCGCGTATAGAAGTGCGGCGGATATCCAGGCCATGTAATGTCCCACGTACATGCCGGCGGCTGAAGCGTATCCGTAGCGGGCTTTGCGGGCATATCGGAAAATGGACAGGTCGGACATACCGACATGCATGGCCAGATTGCAGAACCAGGCGAAACAGAATACATGCCAGAACGTGTATTGCGACTGCCCCTCTATAGGCGTTCCGGTCCAGACGATTTTGTTCGCCACAGGCCAGAAATCGGCCAGGGAGTGAATTCCGAGCTGTGGGAGAGCCGCGATGCCGCATGCTAAAAATACCAGAACCATCCATGGGGAGGCGATATTGGCGAAACGGGCAACGGAGTCGTAGCCTTTGGCCGCTACAATGGAAATGACGAGACCGACTGCCAGAACCGCAACAATCCAGCCGACGCTGTTGGGCAGCCAGTCATTCAAGCCGGGCATTTTCATATTAAAAGGTATGCCGACCGCGGTTGCCGACACGGAAACCATGGCGCCGGCCAGAAAGCAGAACATCAAGCCGTTGGCCAGGTTGTACAGGGTAACCAGCCTGATTCCGCAGATCCTCTCCAGCTGATAATACATGGTCTGGCGGACTCGTACGGCGATGGGAGCACATAGGAAGCGCCAGCTCAGAACCGCAATCAGGTTTCCCAGAAATAAACCCACCAGCACATCGAAAGCCGAGACTCCATGGGTTACAAAGAGGGGGCCTATCATGAATTCCGTTCCCGCCGTATGTTCGCCGGCATACATGCCGACAAAACTTCTAAGGCCTTTCAGCCTGTTTTCCGGTACGGATTCTCTTTCGAATTCATCCACGGCGGCGCTGCCCGAAGCAGATTCCATTTCAAGAACGTTCGATTCTTCCGTCATTTTTGTTTCCCGGCTCCTTACAATATCCTTTCCTTTTTACACAACAGGGCATTCATGGAATGCGTCTTTTTTTTATGCATCATTCTGTGTGAGAAGTATGATACAGAAAGTCCATTAATAAGTATTAAAATGAATATGTCCTTTTTATTTTTGATTCTTGTCCAATTCGCATTCTTACCTTTTTGGGTCGCACAACCGTGCGCCGATGCATTGAAGACAGTCGGCTGTTTTCCCGTGGACAATGCAATAAATGTAAATCCGGACACTCACCTTGAACTGGTCTTCCCAAACAAACCGGTGCTGGGCAATTCGGGGCAGATACGCATTTATGACGCGGCGGATGACAGGCTGGTGGATGTTCTGGATTTGAGCGTTCCGGCGGGACCGACCGCTCCGACTCCTTCTCCCGGCGCGGCCTATACGCCGGTTCCCTACAAATATGTTTCCGGACGCTTCACCAACGCCAACACTAAGGCGGGAACTCCCTCAGGAGAAGCTTTGCCCACCTCCAATGAATACCAGCTGACCATCATCGGCGGATTTACCGACGCTTTTCACTTTTACCCGGTGATTATTCACGACAATACGGCAACCATTTATCCCCACAATAATCTTCTGGAGTACGGCAGCGCATACTATGTGCAGGTTGATCCCGGCGTATTTGAATTGCAGGATGGGGAATTTGACGGAATAGCCGGCAAGACAGGTTGGAGGTTCACTACCAAAAAAGCGCCGCCCGCCGCGGAATCGGATTTCCTTGTGGTCGGCGCCGACGGTACCGGAGACTTCAATACCGTCCAGGGCGCCATGGATTTCATTCCGGACTTTCATCCGAAAAGAATTACGGTTTTCGTACGCAACGGAATGTACGAGGAGATCGTGTATTTCCGCAGCAAAGCCAATGTCACGATTCTCGGGGAAGACAGGGAGCAAGCGGTCATTTTCTATGCGAACAATGAAGTTTTCAATCCCCACCCCCTGAATATCAAAACCAACGAAGTCCCGGGAACTTTCCCTTCACGCCGCGCCGCATTCGCGGCGGACAATTGCAGGGGCATTCACCTGGTGAACCTTACGGTTAAAAATACATCCTACGGGCAGGCGGAAGGGCTGCTGCTCAACGGGGAAAAATTCATTGCCAGCCACGTCACGATCGTGGGTTCGGGAGACGCCCTGCAATCCAACGGCTCCGCCTGCTTTGCCGACTGCCGCATTGTGGGAGACGGAGACACGATACTCGGGCGCGGCCCGGCCTATTTTAACCGTTGCGAGCTGGAGTCCTACGGGCCTTATATGTGGATCCGCAATACCGATGCAAACCACGGCAACGTTTTTGTCAATTGCCTGTTTCGAACACGGGGAGACAGGGATACGGTTCTTGCCCGGAATCCGACAAACGGAGGCAAAAACTACCCCTACAGTGAAGCGGTCTTGATCGACTGCCTGCTTTCCGGCATCAGTCCCGCCGGATGGGGCGACATCGGCGGGGACGTGTCGAATATCCGCTACTGGGAATTCAACAGCAGGAATATGAGCAACGGAACCGCGATGAATACAGGCAGGCGTCATCCGGCCTCGCGGCGCCTGACTGAAGAAAAAGACGCTGCGCTAATCGCCGACTACAGAAATCCCGCCTATGTACTGGGCGGATGGAGCCCTGAAATGGCTCCGCGGATTCTGGCGCAGCCGGAATCCGTGACAGTGAAGATTGGACAACGGGCGATCTTTCATGTCGATGCTGCGGCTGTTCCGGAACCCGATTATCAATGGTTTAAAAACGGCGAACCCGTAAAGGGAGCGACATCGTCGACTCTTGTTCTCGAGAAAGCGGGGGTTTCGGACTCAGGCGCCTATACCGTTACGGTAAAAAACGCTTCCGGAAGCGTGTCGAGCGAAAAGGCTGTCCTGAACGTCCGATGATGGGAGCCGTTGGAGTGTTGTCGGAATGGAGGAATCGATGAAGAGTTCGTATGCGGTCGTCGCGGCACTGATGCTGACGATATTTACGGTAGCAGGCTTTGATGAAACGGGATCCGCTTTTGTTCAGAGCAGTGCACAGGGCGGTCTGGTATTGCAGTCCGATTTTCTTGCGCCCGGACCGGAAGGCCCGGTGGTCCGAACTGTCCGAATAGACGAAATCTTCTATGAAACCGAAGAAGGACAAGTGATTCTCTCGGCGGCATCCACGGAGGGGAAAAACGCCCTCTCCGGCGGGTCCTGGGAAGCGCAATTGAAAATGAACGATGGACGCACGGTGACGGTTGCGATCACGCAGCAGGAGAAGGACCTCGAAATCCGGATGAGCGCGCAACCCGATACCGATATCCTGGGCTGGGGATTCTCCATTCATGCGGACAAAGACGAATATTTTACCGGGTTGATGGAACGGGTCGTGGACGGCCCCCAGCAGGCTTCCTGGGCGCCCGGGCTGCAGGCGGCGATGAACCTGCGCGGTCAGAAGGTCGAGATGATCGTAAAACCGACAACGTCCGTCTATGCGCCGTTCTATCTATCTTCGATGGGATACGCTTGTTTCGTGAAAGGGACCTGGCCGGGGACTTATGATTTCTGCGCGGAAGACCCGAAGCGGGTGAAAATTAACTTTGAAGGTCCGGAATTGGAACTCAAGATCTATACCGCGGAGAACCCGGGCCGATTGGTGGCGGCGCACGCGATGGATGCGGGCCCGCCGGTTCTTCCGCCCAGGTGGGCGTACCTTCCGTTTCGCTGGCGGGACGAGCATGTGAATTTGAAGCAGTACTATGACGGCACGCCGGTTACCGGGCCGTTCAACTCGCAGGTGATGGAAGACGTTCTTATGATGCAGGCGTTCGGCATTCCCTGCGGCGTCTACTGGGTGGACCGTCCCTACGGGCCCGGCCGCCTGGGCTATGATGATTTCGAAATCGATTCTGCGCGTATGCCGGATTTCGCCCGAATGGTCCGTTGGCTGAACAGGCAGAATATGGAGATGCTGCTGTGGATCGCCCCGTTCTTTCAGGGCGAAATGGAAACGGAGGCTTTGGCCAAAGGCTACAATCTTGCAGGCCAGCCCCGGCTTCCCAATAATTACCCGATGGTCGATTTTACCAATCCCGAAGCAAAAAGCTATTGGCAGCAGGGAGTGGTGAAGCTGTTGAACCTGGGAGTGGCGGCATTCAAGCTGGATCGCGGGGAAGAGAACATACCCGAAAAGGGGGACTACAGAGTCTTTGACGGGCGCTCCATTCGCGAGAACCGCAATGCGTATCCGGCGATGTACGTCCGGGCGGCATACGAAATTGCCAAACAATACCGCGGCGACGATTTTGTGCTTATGCCGAGAGGGGCCTATACCGGCAGTTCGGCCTACGGCGTGTTTTGGGGAGGGGACATCGGCGGCACGCAGGAAGGATTGCGGGCTTCCATCATTGCGGTGCAGCGCGCCGCCGTAATGGGATACCCGAACTGGGGATCGGATACGTGCGGCTACAACCAGCAGTTAATGGAGCAGGAGGTTTGTGCGCGATGGCTGGCCTTTTCCTGCTTCACTCCGATTATGGAAGTAGGCCCGACGCGCAATGTGGCGTTCTGGAACATGCCCCGCGCGCCCGAATACGATTCGGACCTGATCGCCGTCTGGCGGCTGTATGCGCGGCTGCACACGCGCCTGGCCGATTACAGCTACAAGCAGGCACAGGAAGCGCACCGCACCGGCACGCCGATTGTCCGGCCCCTGTTTCTTGTCGACCCGACATCGCCCGACGCATGGAGTCACTGGCAGACATACCTGTACGGGCCGGATCTGCTGGTTGCGCCGATCTGGGAAAAAGGGAAGCGCTCGCTGGAAGTTTATTTTCCTTCAGGCAGCAGTTGGCGCGATGCATGGAATCCGGACCGGGTTTACCCGGGTGGAATGGTCGTAGAGGTTCCGGCGGAAATGCACCAGATACCTCTGTTCATTCGTGCAGGTTCCGGGATGGAACTGGGGGACCTGAATCTCGAATATGAAGAAGCGCTGGCCCTCGCGCGGCAGAAACCCGATCTTGCGCGTCTTGACGCCGAGCTCCGTCTGGAGTTCCTGAACGAAGAAGAATAAATTTATATTTCAGGAGAAACAGTTCCAACCCGTCAGTTCCCTGAAGAAACACCGGAATAAGGTTGCCTTATCGGAGTTCACGAAGATTGCGTACAGTAACTGGAAAAGAAGCATGCCTGTTCCGGCGCAGAGGTTTCTGCGATCGACTGCGGACAGGGAATTGCCGCGTATATGCCGTCCATTAGAACGTGCAGGTTCATGCAAAATGCCGTCTCCCGTTCCGGTTCAAATTCCCGGAACATTCATGCCGGCCGGCGGAGGTACGGGCGGCGGTGGTATATTGCCGGCGCCTGACGCTTCGTCGGGAAATACCGAGTAGTCCGCGCCCCACTGCGCCAGAAATTCCAGCGAAAATGCGCGCAGGGTAAAAGAAACGGGCAAAAGTAAAACGGAACCGATATAAGGAACCGCCAGAATAATAAAAACACAGCAGCAGGTCAGGCATCCGGCGAAAACGACGGCTACGACTATGCATATATAAAGCAGCAAAAAGAGAAGACCGTACAGGAAAAAGTAAATAAAGTGACTTTTAAGAATCGGAAGGAATTTCCGCCAGGCCTCCAGTATTTTCAGATCGTGCCTGTACATGATGGGAGCGACAAAACTGTGGGTGAACAGGGATATATAGGCGATAATCACCGATGCCGCCAGCCAGAATAAGCCGAGCAGAACAAAGAAAAATATGTGAAGCGGGGCATAAGAACCGTGTGAGTGGGAAATGATCTGAATAAAGACCAGCAGCAGCGACGCCAGGATCAAAAGGGTAGCAACAATACCGAATCCGATACGCCAGAAGAACAGGGAATTGCCCTGAATCCTATATTCACGCCACGGCTTTACGACAAGAGCGCGATTGTGCACGACATTGTCGAGAAACATGAAGGCGCCGCGGGAACTCAGCCATGTGAAGATAAGAACTACGGCAATTAAAACAACTAATCCCGCCAGAATGGCTGCCGCTATAATCGGATGCAAGTGTATCCAGTCCGTTGTTCTTTCAGGAATATGTCTGATGTCGGGGAGGTTTACATTCCCTCCTCCGTTACCGTAATTGTTCAAGACGGGCCCGTGGCCGCAGCTGTCCAGTAATTGAGACAGAAAAGCCGTAAATCCCAGGGCAAACCATTTCCCGATGTCGAAAGGTTTAAAAAGCGCTTTTTTCATGCGCTCCCAGGCGCTGGCGAGGGGTGCAAAATATTCAATATTCATGGCGTTTTCAGTAAACTGCTGCTCCCATTTTTATATTTTCTGCTTAATGTAGACGGCTGCTTTAAATAATCCTATCCGGTCCGTGGAAGAGAACCGCGGATATGGCCCGGATCAATCAGCCCGGCCGCAGGCTTTCCAGTCCGGCTTGTCCGCCGCATTGCTGAGGCTGCTGTTTAAGCGTATCTGTGCAAATTATACTATTTAGATCTGGTCAGTTCTAAATAGTAGTTGAATCAAGACAGGGAATTCAAGAAAAGTATAAAAAATTAACCTGCTGTAACGTTTATCCAATTGTATTCCGAGCCGATACTATAATTACGGATGTACTTTTACCACGGGCTGATGCATTTCGTTTCCTGCATCCCGGAAAAAGCTCCGGGAAAAGAAACAGGGGTGAAAAAAGTTGAAACGGTTTAAGAGATTCCTGTATCATGCAAAATTCTCCAGAGGAGAGGAACCGTACCATGCATAAATGTAAGAAAACCAAAATTATTCTGATGCTTTTTGCCATTTTTATCGCTGCAACCGTAATAGCTGCTGAAAGCGGATCATTGAATTACGTATTGTTATTTGACTTCAGCTTTGAGGGAATACAACTTCAAAAAGGGCTGTATAAAATCGAATGGGAGGTTGATGGGCAGGATGCCAAAATGACATTCAAACCTGCCGGAAAGGCTGACGGCGTTACACTAAACGGAAAAGTGGAGCAGGCGCCCAATAAATACGTTGCCGACAACATCATATACAAAAAAGACTCCGAAGGTCGGAGGATAATCTCCCAGTTTGAAATAGGTGGAAAGAAAATCCGCATTGTTTTCAAGTAATCTCAAAGCAACCTGAACGGTCTCTTTTACCGGCTTGCAGATACTCTCTGAATTAAAATAATTTCCTGTTTTCTTGAATCCCGACAACATTCCGTCACACCAGGACCAGAGTTCGGCCCGAGGTGTACATCGGCCCTTTTTAGCGGTAAAATTAATAGTAGGTGGTAACACAGATACTAAAGAAACGGAGGTTGCCATGACTTTACATCTGGAAAAACAGGAAGCATCACTTGCTTTCAATATATTAAAAAGCCGAATGAAGGATCTTCGCACCGAAGTTCGGCACGATAGGGATTCGGTGGCACGGGATTACCTGAAAAAAAAGGAACGCATACTGAAAAGTATCCTTTCTAAATTCTCAGGAACGCCTGAAATGAACTGAAAAAGTTCTGCTGGAGTTTTTATAAAACTGATGACGATTAAATTATCGGGAAGCTCAGTTAGGGAGAACCTATCGTAAATAATTCTGATAATCAGGCGATACGGCTTTTGCCATCGCCGATGGTCGGGGACTAACCTTCGTATTTTATCCAGTAATCATCGTCTCGGCATGATGAAAATTCGGATTCATGATAGTCGTTATATTCATTCAGGAAGCTTTCTTTTAACTTAACTGTGTCCCTCTGCACAGGGGTAATATGCTTCTCAGAAGGATTCCTGTCGGACGTTAAAAATTCCTGCCTTACATATTTTCAAATATTTTGCCGGATTTTTTTTCGAAGCATAGTAGGATCGGAGCATGAAGAAACCGTTATCTGCTTTGAGCTTTCTGGTGCTGTGTGCCGTTTCACTGCTTTTTGGGCGCAGTCCCGAACGGCCCGTCCATCTTTTCCTTGCAGGCGACTCGACCATGGCGAATAAGGCCCCGGCTCCGGAAAATCCGGAGCGCGGGTGGGGAGAAGCCTTGCCTTACTTTTTTGACGGCACTGTCACGATCGAAAATCGGGCCCTGAACGGACGGTCCACCTTGAGCTTCCGCAGCGAGGGGCACTGGGAAGCCCTTCTTGGCGATTTAGTGCAGGGGGATTGGGTACTCATCCAGTTCGGCCACAACGACCAGAAGTCGCAGGATCCGACGCGCTATGCGGAGGCCCATACCGAATACAGGGAAAACCTCATTCGCTTTATCCGCGAGGTTCGCGAACGCGGCGGGAATCCCCTGCTGGCTACCTCGATTGTAAGGCGCCTGTTTGACGAGGCCGGGCGACTGATTCCGACTCACGGGGATTATCCGGAAGTGACGCGGGAAGTTGCACATTCGGAAAACGTGCCGTTGATGGACCTGCATGCGCGGACCAGGGAGTTTGTCCAGCGGCTCGGCGAAGCCCGATCGAAAGATTTCTATCTGTGGCCGTCGGAAGGTAAGTACGCCCGGTTTCCCGAAGGCACGGGCGACAATACACATCTTTCCATTTGGGGGGCATCCCTGGTTGCGCAGATGGCTGTCGAGGAGATTACCCGTCTGAAATTGAGTTTGTCGGATGCGGTGAAGAAGCCGATTACCGACTTCGCGAATACAGAATGGATAGACCTCCTGCCCAAGGCGCCCGGCGATACGCATGAGGAGCGCCTGGAGAATGAACGCATTTCCAATGTGCGCAATCCCGGCATCGGGATCTTCCGATCGACCCTTGGTTGCGCACCGCGGGCAGCCGTGGTGATCTGTCCGGGAGGCGGCTATTCCATCCTTGCAATTGTAAAGGAAGGATACGAGGTGGCGCGCTGGTTCAATTCGCTCGGCATCGACGCTTATGTCCTCAAGTACCGCCTCAAGGAATTCGGATACCCGGCCCCTCTTCAGGACGTTGCCCTGGCAGTACGATTTTTGCGCGCTGCAGCGCAGGAGCGGGGGATTGATCCGCAAAGGATCGGGGTGATGGGATTTTCCGCCGGCGGACATACGGCTGCCATGGCGACAACACTTTACGCTTCCGACGACGCGTTGACCGGAGGGCCTTTGGACGCCGTATCCGCCCGCCCCGACTTTTCGGTTCTGGCCTATCCTGTGATTTCCATGACGGATGCCTATACACACACGGGATCCCGCACCAATCTCCTGGGGAACGAATTCGATCCTGAGATGATCCGGGCCCTGTCTCTTGAGAACAGGGTTTCGAACGACACGCCGCCGGTATTTCTGTTCCACACCGCTGACGATGCCGCCGTGCCGGTGGAGAACAGCCTGCACTTCGCCGAAGAAATGGCCCGGTATGGACGCCCGTTCGCCCTGCACGTGTTCGCCTCCGCCCCTCATGGAATCGGGATGCGCCCGGGTTTCGGTACCGCTTCGGACTGGCCCATGCTGCTTGGAGCCTGGCTTAAGGAGCAGGGGGTGACAGCTGAAAAATAGAAATATGAAAGACGGTAAATCCGTGGATGTTGTCAGTTTCAAGACACTGACCTTTATTTCTATTCTTGCAGGATTTCTCCTCATCCCATTTCACGAATTCGGACATGTTTTGGGTTTCTGGCTTACGGGCCATCGGGTAGGCATGTCGTATGCAAGAGCTTACTTGATTCCTGACGGCCCGGAACCCTTTCCGGGAGTTCTTGGCGGCCCTTCTCTTCCTATTATTCTTGCTGCCTTTTTTTGTCTATGGAGATTCTGATGTTACTGCCGGTAGCAGTATCGTTTTTCAGAAACAGGATAAAATTCAAACAGGCTGCTTTAATAGTGCTGATACCGGTTGTATGTTTTTGTGTTCTTAGTGGATTTGGTTTGTTTGTTATCGGGCGATTCGTTTTTCCCGGGCAATTCAAGGTACAGTTTGGCTATATTCGTTTATGATTGCAGTAGAGAAATGAAGGATTCCGGAAAGACGCAGGCAGATATCTGAATTTCAGGAAGAATATGAAGATTCCAATTTTGTATATTCTCTTTTTTACCGGCCTCTTCACGTTCGTTGCAGCATCATCCAAAGCACCGGATATCTTCGAGCAAAGAAGGCTGTTTGAGAATCCGCCCGATGATTGCCGCATTATGATGCGCTGGTGGTGGTTCGGTCCGGCTGTGACGAATGCAGAGCTCGAGCGTGAAATGAAACTCATGAAGGAGGGCGGAATCGGCGGGTTTGAAGTGCAGCCGGTGTACCCTCTCGCTCTTGACGATCCTGAAGCTGGGATTCGCAACTTTCCCTATCTTTCGGATGAGTTTCTTGCAGCACTTCGATTCACTTCGGTTAAAGCGAGTGAACTTGGATTGCGCATGGATCTGACGCTGGGAAGCGGCTGGCCCTATGGCGGCGCACAGGTGACGGTCCGGGATGCCGCCGGCATGCTGCGCATCGAAAGGCTGAAAGTTCCCGATGGCTCGCGGAGTCTGCCGTTGCCGGCCATGGAAGCCGGAGAAACATACCTGGCGGCTTTCCTTTGCTCCACCCGGGAAGGAAGGATTGTCGGCGAGGAGATTCACGAACTTACCGACATCAAAGATGGAGCCGCGATACTGCCCGACGGAATTCGCGGAACGCACGAAGTGCTTGTTTTCATTTCCAGCCGCAGCGGCATGATGGTAAAGCGGCCCGCAACCGGCGCGGAAGGATTTGTGCTGAACCACTACGATCGTGCCGCCGTAAGGCGGTATTTGGAGAATTTGGGCGATCGCCTGATGAAAGCGCTTCAGCCGCATCCTCCGTATGCGATTTTTTGCGACAGCCTGGAAGTGTATCAGAGCGACTGGACCGGCAACTTTCTGGAAGAGTTCGAAAAAAGGCGCGGTTACGATTTAAAACCGCATCTGCCGGCTTTGGCGGTTGACCTCGGTCCGCGGACTCCGGCGATCCGGTTTGATTGGGCCCGTACACTGACGGAAATATTCAATGAAAACTTCATGACGCCTGTGCATGAATGGGCAAAGAAAAACGATACGCTTTTCCGGATCCAGGGCTACGGTATTCCTCCGGCTACAATAGCCAGCAACATTCATGCCGACATTTCCGAGGGAGAAGGATCCCAGTGGAAAATGGTGTCCGCCTCCCGCTGGGCGTCTTCGGCAAACCATCTGTTCGGGCGCCCGGTGACGACTTCTGAAACATGGACCTGGCTGCATTCTCCTGTCTTTCGCGCAACGCCGCTGGATATGAAGGCGGAGGCGAACCTGCACTTCCTGCAGGGCGTCAACCAGCTGATCGGACACGGCTGGCCCTACAGCCCGGAATCGGTCCGCTATCCCGGATGGCGGTTCTATGCCGCGGGCGTTTTCAACGAAAAGAATCCATGGTGGATCGTTATGCCGGACATCGCGGCCTACCTGCAGCGCTGCAGTTACCTGCTCCGGCAGGGCACTCCCGTAAACGATGTTGCTTTTTATCTTCCTGTCTCCGACGCCTACGCCGGCTTCAGGCCCGGCTACGCCAATCTCATCGAGAGCCTGCGCAGGCGGGTCGGACCGGATGCCGTCGGAGCGGTTCTCGAGGCCGGGTTTAACATCGATTTTTTCGACGACGACGTGCTTCGGCAGGTCGGCCACATGGACGGCGGTACTTTGGCTCTGGGCCCGAATCGGTATTGTGCGGTTGTGCTCCCGAATGTGGAACGCATCCCGCCGGATACCTATCGCATGTTTGCCGAATTCGTACGTTCCGGGGGAAGACTGATTGCTGCGAGGCAGCAGCCGGCGATGGCCCCGGGATTCGGAGCAGCCGAATCCGAGCATGCCGAAATCCGCAAAATCAGCCGGGACCTGTTTTCCGTCCCGTCGGAAGGTTCGCGTTTTATTGAAGACGAAAAAACACATCTTGCCGAAACTCTTCGCGAGCTGTGTCTTCCCGACGTTGTTTTGACTCCGGAGGTTCCTGAGATCGGGTTCGTGCACAGAAAAACCGGGGATGCCGAGATCTATTTCCTGGCCAACAGTTCCAACAAGCAACAGGCGACAAAAGCGTCTTTCCGTGTCAACGGAATGCAGGCCGAATGGTGGGACCCGATGTCGGGTCGAATTACCCATGCCGCGGCTACTGCACACGGGAAGAACAGAACAATTGTAAGCCTGGAACTGGATCCCTATGAAGGCCGGTTTCTGGTTTTTACCGAACACGGGAATCAGGAACCCGCCGCCGATACCTCTGAAACGGCATCACTGGATATCAGTGAAGATTGGCGCGTCACTTTCGGATCGACGGGAGTCATTGGAAATTTGGAGCGTTTGAGCTCCTGGATTGACAACGAGGCGACAAGGTATTTTTCCGGAGTAGCCGTTTATGAGAAAACCGTATCCGTCCCGGAAAGTATGCTGAAGGCCGGGGCGGTTTTGGAACTGGATTTCGGCGAGGGCAAAGCGCTGGAGGAGGTCAGGGGCAGATCCAACGGTATGCAGGCATGGTTCGAGGGGCCGGTACGAGAGGCGGCGGTCGTCTATATCAACGGACAGCGCGCCGTATCGGTTTGGTCCCCACCCTTCAAAGTCGAAGTGACGGGATTGCTGAAGCGCGGGGAAAACAGCATTCGGATTCAGGTAGCCAATACCGCGGTCAATCATATGGCGGGCAGATCCCTGCCTGACTACAGACTGTTGAATCAGCGTTACGGCAAACGCTTTGATCCGCAGGACGTGGATAAGATACAGCCGGTTCCCTCGGGCCTGTTAGGGACGATCCGGCTGACAGCGATTCAATAACGATCCTGTTCAGACAAGCGGAACAGAACATATGCAGTAAATCCCGAACCTGAGAGTGAAACATGATGCGCAAATGCAAAATGCACGTTGCCTCGATAGCCCTCGTCGGGCTATTGGTCCTCGCAGTTTCAAGCATAGTCCGAAGCGCCGGTGACAGCCTGGAACAGGGCTTTTCGGATCCGCCCGATTCGGCGAAGCCGCGTGTATGGTGGCACTGGACGGGCGGCAACGTCACCAGAGAGGGAATTACAAAAGACCTGGAGTGGATGCAGCGCGTCGGGATCGGCGGCGCGCAGATTGCGGACATCGATTTGGACGGCGGGCAGGTTATAGAGAATAAGATTGAGTTTTTTACTCCGGAATGGTTTGACGCGGTAAAACATGCGGCAGCCGAATCGGACCGGCTGGGACTGGAACTGTCGATATTCAGCTCTTCGGGCTGGAGCCTGACGGGCGGCCCCTGGGTCAAACCCGAACAGGCTATGAAAAAGCTGGTTTGGAGCGAAACCAGCGTTCGGGGACCCGCCACGCTGAACCGGATGCTTCCGCTGCCGCCGTCCCATTACGGGGCATTCGGCAGCCTGCGCCGGCCCGGTGAAACCGCCCCTGCCGATGCCTTCTACCGCGACAGCGCTGTGATCGCCTTTCCGACGCCTCCTGATGAAGCGTTGATGAAAGACATCGAGCCTGAAGTCACCACCAGCGGTGGTGAGGTCGACGCCGGCCTTTTAATGGATGATTCCGCGGAAACCACGGTCGCTGTTGCTGCCGGTCCGGACGGGATTGCGTGGGTACAGTATGCATTCCCTCGGCCGATCCGGACGAAAGCGGTAACGCTGATAGCACCGGGCCGAGGAGTGCCTTTCGGTCGGATCCAGGTGAGCGACGACGGCGTGCAATACCGTACGATTGTCGAGTTGCCGGGGGCGGTGCAGTATCGTGCCGCGGGATTCAAGACCTACGCATTTCCGGAAGTCGAAGCCAGGTTTGTTCGCGTTGCCATGACGGGATCGGCTCCGGATCCC
>CAZPHK010000063.1:0-10020 GCA_964586015.1 uncultured Acidobacteriota bacterium
TACAGGGAAAAGTTCCGGCTTCCTTCAGCTATCCGGGATATAAAGATCGAAAACGGCCGGCTTATTGTTTCCTCTCAGGCGTTTCCAGAATCCTATTAGTCCTTATGCGTTAGTTGAGAATCCCTTAAATATTTATTTCCCATTACTTAATAGAAAGATTGTCGTATCGGTAAAGATAATTTTTTTACGATACGGACCGATAAGATTTTAAAGCTGTGTATTTTTTTCAGCCAAAGGCGCAGGTATGACTGTAAATACGAAGTTGATGAGAATTTGGAATCTTCCCGTCAAATCCGCGATCTTGAGGTTTATACAAAGAAGGAAATTTATCGTTAAACGGAGGCTGCAATACAGCCTGCTGATACTGGCACTGTCTTATGCGCTGTTTTTTATGTTCTCTGTAGCAATGCTGCTGTTCATACCCAACAGTATCCATCTGCATCAAATAGATCCCACGTCTTCGGAAGCTTCGCAATTGGCGAACGGGATACTGTTCCTTCACAGCAAGTATTGGCCGACCGTATTGCTGCCACTGGCGGCTATCGCCCTGCACTCGATCTTGATATCTCACAAGATTGCCGGCCCGCTTTATCGTTTCAGCCGGATTTTTGCCGCCCTTGAGGAGGGTCGGCTGCCCAGGCCTGAAAAGCTGCGAAAAGGGGACTACCTGCAGGATGAGATGGATCAGATCAACCGGATGGTTGTGAGTCTCCGGAGCAGAATCGAAGAAATTCAACGGATAAACGGGGATCTCAGTGAAGAATTATCCGCTTTCTGCAGGGACAAGGGACGGGTATTGCCGGAAAGCGAGCTTCAATTGCTGAAAGACCTTGAATCCAGGGCCGACAATCTGGGGGGAAAGCTGGCAGACATTAAAATTGAGTCCTGATCCGCAACAGGTTTTTTCCTTGCGGTTTAATAAACGGATACGCCGTATGGCTTCCTGTCAAACCGGAAACAATGAAGAAGGGTTCAGTCTCGTGGAGTTATTGATCGCTGTGGCGATCATGACTACGGTGGCTGCCATCGCGATTCCCAGCTATAACGAGTGTATCAACAATGCCAGAATCGTAAAGGCGATCGGGGATATAAAGAAGATTGAGGAGAAGGTCACTTTATATCAACTGGCCAGTAACGTACTGCCGGAATCTCTGGATGACCTCCAACTGGAGAACAGAAAGGATCCATGGGGAAATTATTATCAATACCTGAGAATTGCCGGAGATAAAAAAAGCAGGGGGCAATGCAGAAAAGACAAGTTTCTCAATCCCCTGAACAACGATTACGATCTCTACAGCAAAGGCAGGGATGGTGAAAGCATTTCCCCTCTTACGGCCGCGCCGAGCCATGACGACATCGTCCGGGCCAGCAATGGAGGTTTCATCGGACTGGCCACCAACTATTAACCGGCGAGGTCGGTTCATCCGTAATCCTATGAAAAATTCAGGCTATCCTTTCACGATACAGCCGAAGACCGACGATCCATAGAGCCTGTAGACCATGAAACGGATCATTCCCAGGATTGAATGCACTGTTCTGCGCAGCAAGGTCGCACGGCGGATCTTTCTTATATTCGCACTGTGCGCCCTTTTGCCCCTCTCTATTCATGCGGTCATCTCCATTTATAAAGTTCGCAATGATTTGAATGACAGCATGAATCGCCAACTCCATCAGGAGAGTAAAAGCGAGGCCATGACGGTGTTTGAAAGACTGGCCTTTCTTGAAACGGATCTTGATTTTGTTCTTTTGAATTTATCCCACGAATATTCGAAAACACTGGGTCCATCAATTGAGGATAACCATGAACGTATCGATGCAAGGTTCCGGTCGCTGGCCCTGGCGGGGCCGGACGGCGGGATTGTCGATCATTACGGTCCCGCGCCGAATCTGCCGGAACTGAGTGTTGAGGAAAAGGAACACCTCGACCAGGATAAACCGCTCTTTACCAGCCGCATCAATCCGGACGGAACGGCGGACATTTATCTGGCTGTTGCCCGAAACCCTGGCGCGGCGGTTCCGGAAATCCTTTTTGGGGAAATTCGTCCCGAATTCATCTGGGGAGGCGACCGTTTTATTGCGCCTGAAGCCGTCATTTGCGTCTTTAACGATGAGGGAGATCTTTTATTTTCATCGGTGGCGGACAAGGCTCCTCTGAAGGAGCTGAAAAAAGCCCGCAACGGGGAGTATCAATCCGGGATGTTCGAATGGAGCGAAGGTCGGGATGCATACCTCGCGAGGTACTGGACTCTTTTTCTCCGTCCCACCTTTTTTAATTCCTTGGTGCTGGTGCACAGCGAAAATAAAGACAAGGTGATGGCGCCCATTTATGATTTCACCAGAGACTTTTTGCTGATTGTGCTCCTCACTTTCTGGATCGTGCTTTTTTTTAGTCTGAACCACATAAGGAAAAGAACGGAGCCGATTGAACAGCTGCGGGATGCCACACGGAAAATCAAGGAAAAAGATTTTACGGGACGGGTGCGGATAAAAAGCAACGACGAATTTGAAGACCTGGGATCGTCCTTCAACGATATGGCCGACAGCCTGCAGAACTATATATATGTCATGGACAGGATCAACCGGATCGGCATCTCCCTCTCGGCGGAGAAGGACAACGGAAGGCTTCTCGAAATGGTTCTTGAAGGTGCCCGAAAGGCCGTCCACGCCGATGGCGCGGCGATATATCTGCTGAACGATGATTCCAAAATGGAACTGGACAGAATGCATGTCGATTCTCTGGACCTGCAAATTAAACAATACGGCGGGCACAATTCAGAGTTTTATCAAATCATGAATACTTTTCCTTCCTCCCTGGTGCCGAATGACCGGACTGCCCAGGTTGAGGATATATACGCTGCAGTAGGAATTGCGGATTCCTGTTACAGAATTTTTGACGAAAATACGGGATACCGGACCCGGTCGCTTTTAAGCGTACCGTTAATAAATCATGATAAGGAGGTCATCGGCATACTGCAGCTTATCAACGCGATGGACAGGAAGGCCGGGGAAATTGTCGGGTTTACCGCAGAGGACAGGAAACTGGTGGAATCCCTGGCTTCCCAGGCGGCCGTGACCCTGGTGAAAAACCGGCTTGTGAAGGAATTCAAAGTATTATTTGAGGATCTGACGGAATTGATAGGAACGGCCATCGACGAAAAATCGCCCTATACCGGGGGGCACTGCAAGCGCGTACCCGTCCTGACGCTGATGTTGGCGGAAGCCGTGTCCAGCTCAAAAACAGGCCCTTTCAAGAACTTTTCCCTGTCGCCGGAAGAAGAGTACGAATTAAAGATAGCCGCTCTGCTGCATGATTGCGGCAAAGTCACAACTCCCGTGCACATAGTCGATAAAGCCACCAAACTTGAAACCATTGTGGACCGATTGGAATTGATACGGACGCGATTTGAGATACTGAGGCGGGACAGGCAGGTGGAGCTTCTGCGGGAAGCTCTGGTTTCAAACGGAGGTAATGCCGGAGATCTGTCCGCGATAGAAAAAGAAACAGCGGATTTTAAAAGACAGTTGAATGAAGATCTGGAGTTCCTCGAGAAATGTAATACCGGCACAGAATCGATGCCGGCCGATTTTCAGAAAAAGATACTGGACATTGCATGCCGGTATACATTGGAAACGTCGACCGGGAAAAGAAAATCCATCCTAACCCCGGATGAAGTGTACAATCTGTGCATCCTGAGGGGAACCTTGACTCCGAAGGAGAGGAAAATTGTCAACGATCACATTTTAACAAGCATGAGAATGCTGAAATCCCTGAAATATCCGAAGAACCTTCGCAATGTGCCGGTTCATGCCGGAGCGCATCACGAACGATTTGACGGGAAAGGCTATCCTGCGGGTCTCGCGGGGGACCAGATCTCTATTCAGGGAAGAATCCTTGCCATCGCCGACGTCTTCGAAGCCCTGACGGCGGCGGACCGGCCGTACCATAAAATGAATACGCTTTCCGAAGCCCTGGAAATCTTCAGAGAGATGAAGGACAAAGGGCAGATCGATCCCGACCTTTACGACACATTCATCAGAGAAAAGATTTACCTGCGTTACGCACGGCAATTTCTTAAACGCGATCAAATCGATATCGACATGGATGAATAAGGCGCCGATCCGATTTAACCCTGCAGTATTCACCCGGGTAGAGTATTGTGGCATCTGTGTTACAATCTTCGCCGGTTTTCCCCATTTCCTCAGGAGGCCTGAATGAACGCGAAGCCATACGCGGTACCCCCGGAAAAATTGCGATGGAACTGTGATCCTTCCATTTTCAATTTTAAAACAACGGCGGATATAGCTCCCCTCAGGGGAATTATCGAGCAGGAACGGCCGATCCGCGCCATCCGTTTCGGCCTCGATATCGCTTCGCCCGGATACAATATCTACGTCAGCGGTTTGACCGGCACGGGCAAGACGACCATCATCAAGATGTTCCTCGAAGAAATTGCCGCGAAGATGCCGCGTCCGGATGACTGGTTTTACGTCTATAACTTTAAAGATCCTATCTCTCCGACTATTCTCAGCCTGCCGCCCGGCCGGGCCAAGTCTTTCAAAGCCGAAATGAATGAGTTCATCGGGAACCTGAAAACGGGAATCCCCAAGGCCTTCGAATCGAAAGACTATGAGGAAAACATGAACCGCCTGATGCAGAAAAACCAAAAGACCCAGCAGGCTCTTTTCGACCGGTTGTCTGAAAAAGCCCGGGGGGAGGGATTCGCCGTGGAGCTTTCCGAAGTCGGCGTATCTCTGGTCCCGTTGTTGGACGACAAGCCGATCGCGACCGAACAGTATGAAGCGTTGGAGGAAAAGGAGAAAAAGCGGATTGAGAAAAAACGGGGGGATTTGAATTCCGAAATCCAGTCTTTCCTGCGGCAGGTTCGGGATATCAATAAGGACAGCAGGGATAAAGTCGCCGAGCTGCGCCGAAGGGTCGGATTATATATTGTCGGGATACGTATCGACGAAATCAGGGAACAATACTCGGAATTACCCGAAATCGTTACCTACCTTGAGGATGTCCAGGATTACGTCCTGGCTCATCTGGAAGATTTCAATGAAAGCGCTCAAAAACAGACTGCCTCTGATGCAATGCAGGTTCTGATGGAGTCCCAGGAGGATCCCTTCCTGAAATATGAAGTGAACATAGTGGTGGACAATACGAATTTGAAAGGGGCGCCGATAATCATCGAAACCAATCCTACCTATCACAATATGTTCGGACGGGTGCAGCGTCGTGCTCAATTCGGAACCTTCTCGGAGGATTTCACGTCCATATGTTCGGGATCGTATGCGAAGGCCAACGGGGGATTTCTTGTCGTCAACGCCCAGGACGTCCTGTCGAATCCCGGCGTCTGGGAAACATTGAAACGGGCGGTCGAAAACGGGGAAGTGCGGATTGAAGAATTGGGAGAGCAGACGGGGGTCGTGCCGATTGCCGGTATGAGGCCGGGTCCGATACCGGCTGAAGTCAAGGTCATCATGATCGGCCACCAGCTCATCTATCATCTATTGTACGAGTCGGAAGAGGATTTCCGGAAAATTTTCAAGGTCAAGGCCGACTTCGATTCGGAAATGCTCAGAGACTCGAAGGCGTTTCAGGACTATGCTTCATTCATCAGTACGCGATGCAACGACGAGGGACTCCTGCACTTCGACCCGTCCGGTGTCGCACGGGTCGTCGAATACGGCTGCAGGCTTGTGGAAAATCAGGAAAAACTCACCGCCCGCTTCAGCGACATTGCGGATATCGTACGCGAGGCGAGTTACTGGGCGCGCGATGACGGCCGGGATTCCGTCTCCGATACTCATGTGCGGCGCGCCGTTGAGGAGAAGAATTATCGCTCCAATCTTACGGAGGAACGCATACGGGAACTTATCACTGAAGGGACGATTCGCGTCGATGTTGCAGGCGAGACGGCCGGTCAGGTCAACGGGCTGGCCGTGATCGACTTGGGGGATATCCGTTTCGGCAAACCGTCCCGCATAACGGCGAAAACTTATATGGGCAGAAGCGGGGTCTTGGATATCGAGCGGGAAGCGAAGATGAGCGGTAAAATCTACGATAAAGGGGTGCTTATCCTGAGCGGCTACCTCGGGGCAAAGTACGCCCAGAATTTCCCGCTGGGTCTGGCGGCCAGCCTTTGTTTCGAGCAGTCCTATGAAGGCATCGACGGAGACAGCGCCTCTTCGACCGAACTTTACGCGCTGCTGTCGAGCCTGGCGGATATCCCGATCCGGCAGGGAATAGCCGTGACGGGATCGGTCGATCAGAACGGGCGGATCCAGCCCATCGGCGGCGTGAATCATAAAATTGAGGGCTTTTACGATTTGTGCAGGGCGCTGGAATTGACCGGGGACCAGGGCGTCATGATTCCCGTTCAAAATGTAAAAAACCTGATGCTTCGCAGCGATGTAGTGGATGCCGTCGCATCCGGCCGGTTTCACATCTATGCAATTGAAACGATCGATCAGGGAATTGAAATCCTTACGGGAAGGCCTGCCGGCGAGCGGATAAACGGATCCTATCCCGAGGGCACGATAAACCATCTGGTGGAGCAGCGCCTGCAGCGGTTTGCCGAAGGACTCCGGAAATTCGGCCATGAGGAGATACTTCCGTAATTTCCATGCGTGTTATCTGATCGCACTGTGTCCGGTGGCAGCACGGGGAGGACCGGGGAGAACTTCAGGTTCTGGAGACGATCCCAGTCTGCGACCGCTTTGTCAATCCCTCTTCAGACCCCAATGCCGGCCCGAGTTGACGCGAGTGTCGGTCGCCGGCCACGAATCCTTCATGAAATACAACAATTCCTTGAGGAATCTTTTCATTAAACGGCAAAGCAGGGAAAACTTCCTGTGGAATCCCCTCATGAACCGGTTCCGGATAATTCCTGAAACCGATTCCTTCTTTTAACCAGTCTATCAACACTGCAGATCCCGGATCCGTACGACGCAATAAAAAGAAATACAAAGCAATAAAGAATCGCGAGCTCGCCCTTATTTACGATAGGCCAGAAGCCCGCCTGCGCGTGAACCGTAAAGTACGCAACCGCCATCATACCACTGGCAATAAAGGCCGTGTAGCTTGTCCACAATCCTATAGCGATGAGCAGACCGCCGCCGAACTCGATTATTCCGGCCGTAAAAAGCCTGGGATCCCCGAGTTGGCTCTGTCCGCCAAGTACGCCAAAAAGCTTCTGCGCGCCGTGGCATGCAAACAAAAATCCTGAAACCAGGCGCATGGCAGCGTAAATCCAGTCTGCATACTTTCCCAGCCACCGATCCATACCAGCCTCCCTTCATGCATTTCACCGAGTGATAAACTTGCGTCTTTCTCGAACGTTGTAATGTCCGCCGAAATGCTGTTTCTCGACTCCTGCAAAATGAATACAATCCGGTGGAGTTATAAAACAGCCTTTTCAAAACCCTAATATGAAAACAATAATTCTTCAATGAGATGATTCAACCGGAGGGCTTTGAACAACCCGGTCTATTTCCGGCATTCCTCAACATGCATAGCCACCCGGATTGTTGTGATTGAAACTTCCATGGTTTTTTAATTGGGTTATGCAACCGCTGTAGGGATCCGGATTTATATCGCCGGCTTCCTTTTCCATTATTACAGTGGGAAGGAAATAGGGTAACATCCGGGCTTTCGAAACCCTGTGAGAAATGCGGATTAAGGCGGATCCAATGGATTGGCACCTAATTCCCCTGATAGTGGCTGCCGGATTCACGGCTGGATTCATCAACACCCTGGCGGGCAGCGGTTCGTTGATTACGCTGCCGCTGTTGATATTTGCAGGACTGCCGGCCAATGTTGCCAACGGGACCAACCGGGTTGCGGTATTTCTGCAGACGACCGTGGCGGTGAACCGTTTCCGGCAGAGCGGAACGCTGGACATGAAGCGGGGTCTTCAGCTGACCGCTCCTGCAATAATCGGCGCCGTACTCGGGGCCCAGATCGCGGTCAATCTCAACGAACAGGTGATGGAAACCGTAATCGGCGCCCTGATGGCGGTGATGCTGGTTGTCGTGCTCGTACGGCCGAAGCGATGGCTCGTGGGCAGGCCGGAGATGCTCCTGAAGCGGCCGGGATGGATGCAGCTGGCGATTTTCTTCCTGATCGGGATTTACGGCGGATTCATTCAGGCGGGTGTCGGGATTTTCCTGCTTTCCGGGCTCGTGCTGGGAACCGGATACGAACTGGTGCGGGCGAATGCCGTCAAGAACCTGATCGTGATGGTGTTTACGCTGTTCGCGCTGATCGTGTTCATCGTAAACGATCAGGTCGATTGGCTGCCCGGACTGGTACTGGCGGCAGGAAATATGCTCGGTGCCTGGGTCGCGGCGCGTATGGCGATCGAGAAAGGAGCGAAATTCGTCCGCTGGATCCTGATTGCCGTCATCGTTGTATCGTCGGCAGTACTGCTGGGTTTATCGGACCGGATGATCGATCTGTTCCGGTAGAAACCATCGCTTGAGAATGCCTACGGTTCAAGCGCTTTTGAAAAAATTTCAGTCGCGTGATCGATTTGATCCCGGGTTATAACCAGAGGCGGCTGGAACCTCAGAACGTTTCCGAAAGTTCCCCCAAGGCCGACAATCAGTCCGGATTCCAGGCAGCGATCCTTGACGGCTGCCGCTTCAGCAGCGGCCGGCGTCAGCCTTTCGTCTTTAACAAACTCAATGCCGATCATCAGGCCCAGGCCCCGAACCTCCCCAATGAAGCTGTGATTCTGCTGAATCCTGCTGAATCTGGATCGGGCGTATTCCCCGAGATTGGCGGCGTTGTCGCAGAGCCCTTCTTTTTCTATGAAATCGATGTTGGCAAGGGCGGCTGCACAGGATACCGGATTCCCCCCGAATGTGGAAAGGTGATCCCCGACCTTGAAGGCGGATGCGATATCCTCACGCGTGGTGAACGCGCTCAGCGGGAATCCGTCGGCGATCCCCTTGGCGGTGACCAGAATATCGGGGACAACTCCATAATGTTCAATGGCGAACATTTTCCCGGTACGGGCGAATCCGCTCTGCACTTCGTCGGCGATGAAGAGGATGCCGTGCCGGTCCAGAACCTTCTTTACTTCACGGAAATAATTGAACGGAGGAACGATGATTCCGCCTTCGCCCAGAACGGGTTCCGCGATGAATGCCGCCACGTCGTTTGAGGTCGCGTAATGGATCAGCTCCTCGATGGCGTCGGCGCACCGGCGGCCGCATTCGTCGGGATCATCGGGCCATTGGGATCTATAAGGATAAGGAACGGGTGCGAAAGCGATCCCCGGAGCATAGGGACCGCCCCCTTTCTTTCTTCCCTGGTATCCGGAAATGCTGAGGGCGCCCCAACTGCGGCCGTGAAATCCTCCCTGCAGTGCAATGAACTCATGCCTGCCGGTATGGAGGCGTGCCAGTTTCAGCGCGCCTTCAATCGCTTCAGCCCCGCTGTTGCCGAAGAACGATTTTTTCAGGCCCTCCGGGGCGATGTGGGCCATCTTTTCGGCGAGATCGGCCGTCGGTTGGACGTAGAAGAGATAGGATGACCCGTGAATCAGCTTGTCCATCTGCGCTTTGGCGGCTTCAATGACCCGGGGGTTGCAGTGCCCGGCGTTGACGACCGAGATCCCCGAAAAGCAGTCGATATAATCCCTGCCGTCAACGTCGGTTATGACCGCTCCTTTTGCCTTTTCAATGACCACAGGCGCGATCGATTTCACAAAACTGGTAATGACATAGTCCCGGTATTTTTCGTAAGTATCCGCCATAAATCCTGCTTTTTATTTTTGTATCGTTATACATTGCACGTCGTCATGCTTCCTGCGCAACGAATAATTTATACAATTTATAAGTTGTTTATTTTAAATGCTTAATTTGAATTTTCCCAACATTCATCCTATGTATAAATGTCGAAACTTTATACATATATACACTTATACACGACAAATTTTCGTATATAAAATCTTTATGAGTTAATACATTGGAACGTTCCAACGTTCGCCAACGTTCCAACGACGCTTT
>CAZPHK010000063.1:10120-23747 GCA_964586015.1 uncultured Acidobacteriota bacterium
ATTCTTTTACCTCCATTTATCCACGGAAGCGGTCGAAAGATAGCCGAAATCTCCCGCCTGCCAGAACAGGTTCGTTTCACCGCCAATGGACAGGATGTTGATTCTGGAGGCGGATGGAAACTGCGGGATTTTCTCGTCTTTGGGAAGCTTCATCCATGTAGCGAACGGTTCGACGCCCCGGCGTCCTACAGGCAGGATAAAGTTCTGCACGGCGTAGAAATCGTCCAACCAGTCTCCCACGGTGACCCAGGTATTCTTCTGGATCCAGTCGATTAACTGTTCCTTGGAGTCGAATCCCTCGTTGTTTTTCAACTGATGGATGATTGTCGGATCCAGCAGCAGCGTAGTTGAGGAAAACGGGCTTACAAATTTCAGCCAGAACGGGATCTGGGGAGCGAATGGTTTCCCGAAGCTCTGGTCGGGGTGAGTGAAACCCCATCCCAGGAAGGTGCTTACCGTGCTGTCTTCCGGCTTATAGCCTTTCTGCACATGAAGCGGATTCCAGCCATCGGGCAGCGCCTCTTCGTTTTCCGCCACACAGTTATTGTTGTAGTTGTAATTGTTTCCCTGGCTTCCCATATAGGTTTCGCCGATCCGGCCACCGGCGTCCAGGTTAATGGACATCAAGGTCCAAGCTCTTCCGATAACGGCATTAGCCTGGTTGAACGGTCCCAGGGCCCCGATCCCGTAATTCATGTTGATTTCATTCCGAACGGGACCGTTGACGACAACCATGCAGGCAAAGGAGGTGGTCGAAGTCGAGAGCGAAGGATTGCCTGTGGACGCCAGTGCCAGGATTACAGGGAAGTATTCCGGCTTAGCCCCCGCCATGACCGCATTCACGGCGACTTTTTCCACCGTGTAGCTCCACAGTTCATGGGGGGACGAAGGCTGCATTCTCCCTACGATTTCATCCGGTTCATGGCTGGTTCCCTTGAGCATCTCATCGACGCGGGCTTCGGTCGGAAGGACAATGGGAAGTCCGTCCGTCCAGCCGTTTTTCAGGAAGGTCCGGTGCAGGTTTTCCTCGGTATCCGGTTCAACCAGCCGGGGAGTCGGCCTTTCAATGAATCCCGTTTTCTTGTCTTCTGCCGTAAGAGGTACGGTAAGCGCCGCGATGATTTCATCCAGAACCGGCTTCCCCGTGACCGGATCTTTGCCCTGCAGGTAACCTCTGCAGACGTCGGCGGAAGTGCCCGCTATAGGGTGCGGTACGAACGTAAACCGCATATTCGGCATGCCTTTTTTGTAAATATAGCTTTTTACCAGGCTTTCAAATCGCATCGTGACGACGGGAGCGGTGGGAACTCCAAGCTTTTCAACTGTCCAGCTGTGGCCGGCGACCGACGGCGCACACGTGCTTCAATGGCCGACCCCCATGATCATGCCGTTTCCCTTCTCCTTTATTTCCGCCCACAGCTTCGGGTCGTCGTCGAAGTATGTCCCGATTTTGGTACGGACGATCCAGGTGGTTTGGGGATATTTTGCCGCCAGGAGTTTCTGCATTTCCGTAAACAGTTGATGGGTGTCGGTGAATCCGATATCCACAATGTAAATTGTTTTCCCTCTCAGATCCGCAATTCTGGGCGCCATGGGGACTCGAACGATGGCGGGGGGTTGCCCGAGAGGATTCAGAACGGTAATTTCCTGCGCCCTGGAGATGCCTGCCAGAGATGGAAGAAATAACAATAATGCCGTGAACCAGGCCCACGGGTTAATTCTATTTTTCATGAACCTTCTCCTTTATCAGGGAAATATCCCATTATGCTTTTCTTACTCTAACAAAAATGGATGCCATAAAAAATACCGTTGCACGTTGAAACATAAAGCCGTTGCGCGTTGCACGTTGCAAGTTAAAAACAAAAAGATCGTTACAGGTTAAAACCGGGCTGTCTTATTGAGTATGGTTTGTCTTTCAGGAAACGTTCAACGAAGCTTTTTCTTTTAACCTGCAACGTTTAATGTGCAACGACGCTTTAATCCCTTTTGCGTCTCAAACGAATTCTCATCGCTTTCTCCATTCATCCGTCAGATTAACCCACACCGGGATAAAGGCTTTTAACGTTAGTACGTTAGCACGTTCCCACGACGCTTTTTGCTTTTAACGTGCAACGGTAGTTTATTTATATTGTCCGTATTTAATTGCTATGAAGTGCTTCAGCGACAGGGGAAGCAATCGGCTCATTCCGACGAGCAGCCGGTAGCGCCAGCCGGGAATGACGAACAGCCTGTTCTTTCGCAGTCCGTGAAGGGAGGCCTCAACGACATCCTCGGAAGCCGTCCACAGGCTCGCGGGTATGCGGGTCCGGTCCATTTTGATGACGTCGTGAAATTCCGTATAAGTGAATCCGGGACAGAGCGCCTGAACGCGGACAGGCGAACCGGCATTTTTAAGGTCGAGGTAAAGGCATTCGGAAAAGCTGTTGATCCAGGCTTTCGTAGCGCCGTATCCATTGCTGTTAGGTGTATTGAAAAAGCCCGCCACGGAGGAAACGTTTACGATATTGCCTTTGCCTCTCTGCGTCATCCCTTTAAGAGCGGCGTGCGCCAGACGTTCCGTGGCGATGATATGCAGACGATGCATCCGGTCGATGGCATCCGGATCCGCTTCCAAAAATCTCCCGGGCACGCCGGAACCGGCGTTATTCACCAGGAATTCCAGGTTGGGCTCAGCCTCGATGCGGGACGCAACCCTGAGGACGTCCGAATCCACAGTCAGGTCGGCCTGCAGAGGTTCGGCATTCTTCAGCCCAACGGCCAGCTTTTCAAGCCGTTCCAGGCGGCGGGCTACTAGAAGAAGGTGATATCCCCTCCCGGATAATTTACGTGCAAAAACCTCTCCGATTCCGCTGGAAGCCCCCGTCACTAAAGCTACAGGTTGAGGCATGACCACAATGATTCCCGATTTACCGCTTTAATAAGGCTATTGATTGAAAGTTGGTTTCGGTAATAAAAGAGTCGACGGTTTTTTATTTTTCCGCCTGAAGAGCTCTGGCGGCGCTCCATTTAATTTCGTCGTTTGGTGCCTGAACCATTCCCAGGATTCCATCATGGTTGACTTTTCCGGAGTAGTGCCGGCTCCCCCATTCAAAGTTGATTTGATCGCCCCGGAGTTGCGCATTCAAAATGGGCCAGGTGTCTCCTTTAACGGTCAAATTTCCTTCAATCTTCTGGAAATCCTGGGTCAGGCGGAGCGTTACGGGCTCCGAACCTTCCCGCCACTTCCATATGCCGTCGACTTTTGCCGGAACAATCCAGAGATAGGCCGTGCGTCCTTCTTTGTGAATTATCTGATCCGCTTCCCATTCGTTCATGGTAAATGCATGCGATACGATTCTTGTTCCGGGTTTCAACTCCAGAAGGGTCGGACGCAGTTTCATATTGAGAGCCGGCAGAAGATACATGGTAATGACGGTAGCCTGGCTGAAATCGCTTTCGAAGATATCGCCTTCAACGAATGAAGCAAGGAGCGATACGCCCTCTTTTTCCGCGTTTCTTTGGGATAGTTTCACCATCTCGGGATTATATTCGATGCCCAGGGCGCGGGCCCCTCTTTTGGCGGCCGCTATCACGATGCGTCCGTCTCCGGAACCAAGATCGATAAGGAAATCCGCGGGTGTCAGTTCCGCCGCATCCAGCATGGCTTCAATAAGGGAATTCGGAGTCGGAACCCATATGACATCCTTGCCCTGCTGTCCGACGGAAGGTTCATACTCCTGGGCGCAGACGATAGTTGCGGATCCGGAAATTAAAAGTGAAAAGGTAAAAAGAGTCAAGAGAAACCGCGGGGCCTTCTTCATAAGCCATCTCCAAAAAAAACAGCCGGCAGTCGGTAGTCCGCAGTATGCAACAGAAAGGGTCCGTAAATAAAATTATTTTTCTGCAGACTACCGACTGCCGACTGCAAACTGCCGACTGTCTTTTAGCAGCGCGAAGCAATCCAGCCGCTGCCGCAAAGCGTGAAACATTCTCCGCAGGCCCTGCACTGAAGCTCGGAGCCTTCAACCAGCGCCGGTTTTCGTTCTATGCCCCGGCCCTCAAAGTAGATCCTGTTCGCCTTCTTGACGTCGGCACAGTATCGCAGGCAGAGGCCGCAGAGACTGCAGTCCGTCATACCGGTCTTAAAACGGGAGGATGTCACCCCGTATTCTTCAGCATAAGGCTGCCAGGCCGGCCAGAGCAGCTCGATGATCATCCGCCGGATTTTTTTCACTTTTTCCGTGCTGGTCTGTACCTGAAGTCCCTCTTCCACGGGATAGACACAGGAAGCAACAAGCCTTTTCCGGCCGCGCTTTGTTTCGATTTCCACCATGCACATCCGGCATCCGCCGTAATCTTCAAGCCGGTCGTCATGACATAAACTGGGAATATGGATCCCGACCGATTTAGCCGCCTGCAATACGGTGGTTCCTTTTTCCGCTTTTACCGCTTTGCCGTCGATTGTCAAATTAACGTTTTCCATGGAGACACCTCCCTACGACTTTGTTTCTTGCAGGGTTGCAGCCCCCGCGGATTGTTTCTGCATCGTGTAAGCCGGCACCTTGACGACTGCGCTGAACTTGTCGGGGCAGGCCGTGTAGCAGGCGCCGCACTTGATGCATTTTTCCTGAATGATGGTAAATACCTTGTCCTTGGATTTGTTTACCGCTTCCACCGGACAATTTCGATAGCAGGCGCCGCAGGCCGTACATTTTTCCTGGTCGATGTCGTACGCGATCAGGTCCGTGCAGACTCCGGCGGGGCAGCGATGTTCCCTGATGTGCTCTTCATACTCTTCACGGAAATACTTCAGCGTGCTCCGTACGGGGTAGGAGGCCGATTGGCCCAGCGCACAGAGGGAAGCGTCTTCCATGAATTCGCCGAGCTCTTCCAGAAGATCCAGGTCTCCCTCTTTGCCCTGGCCGGCCGCGATTCTATTGAGAATTTCGAGCGTCTGGCGCAGGCCTTCGCGGCAGGGAACGCATTTCCCGCAGGATTCATGGGCCAGGAAGTTTGTGTAGTACCTCGCCGTGTCGACCATGCAGGTGTTTTCGTCCATAACGATCATGCCGCCCGAGCCCATCATGGAACCTACCTTGGTGAGTTCGTCGAAGTCGACGGGGAGATCCAGGAGCGATTCGGGGATCACGCCGCCGGACGGGCCGCCGGTCTGTACGGCCTTGAATTTTTTCCCTTTCGGCACGCCGCCGCCTATTTTGAAAATGATGTCCCTGAGGCTGATTCCCATCGGGACTTCTACCAGCCCGGTATTGTTCACTTTTCCTACCAGCGAGAAGATTTTCGTTCCCTTGCTCTTTTCGGTGCCCATTTTGCCGAACCATTCGGCTCCGTGATTGATGATGTGCGGCACGTTGGCCCAGGTCTCGACGTTGTTCAGGCAGGAAGGCTTTCCCCAGAGGCCTTTCTCCGAGGTGTGGATATATTTCGGACGGGGTTCGCCGACATGCCCTTCGATGGCGCACATCAGAGCGCTGGATTCTCCGGACACGAACGCGCCGGCCCCGCGGTGAATTTTCACATCGAAGGAAAAGTCCGATCCGAGGATATTGCTGCCCAGGAGGCCGTATTCTCTTGCCTGTTCCAGGGCTCTCTCCGCATGTTTACGGGCCAGCGGGTATTCCTGGCGGACGTAAATAAAACCTTGCGAGGCCCCTATGGTGTAGGCGCCGATAATCAGGCCCTCCAAAACGCTGTGGGGATTTCCCTCCAGGATGCTGCGGTCCATATAGGCGCCGGGGTCCCCTTCGTCGGCATTAACGATTACATATTTCGGTTCGCCTTCCGCATCCCGTGTCGTTTCCCATTTCCATCCCGCCGGGAATCCGCCGCCTCCGCGGCCGCGCAGATTTGCATCCGTAACCTCTTTGAGAACGGCTTCGGGCTCCATGCCGGAAAGCACTTTGGCCAGCGCGGAATAGCCGCCGACGGCGATGTAGTCGAAGATGCTCGAGGGGTCGATCAGTACATTGTTCTCCAGCAGAATCCGCTTCTGGTGCTTGTAGAAGGGGATTTCGTTCAGTTTGCCGAGGCGTTTTCCGTTTTCTTCATGGAGATAGAGAAGTTTTTCGACATTGCCTTCCCCGGTGGTGAGTTTGTCGATTATGTCGGGCACGTTCTTCGGTTTCGTACCCAGGTAGCAGGTGTCTTCCGGCTGAATAACGACCAGCGGTCCCCGTTCACAGAAACCGTGACAGCCGGTTCTTCGAACGCCTACGGTATCTCCCAAGCCGCGCTTTTCGATCTCTTCTTCAAAGGTATCGGCCAACGGCTCGGCTCCATAGGCGCGGCAGCCTGTTCCCGCACAGACGGCCAGCCAGGTCTTTTTGGAATTGCGCTGGGCGATGGCTTCTTTCTTCAGTTTTTTCAGGTCGGCGGGCTTTTTTAAGCGAGGCATGGTTCCTCCTCTTCTTTCTTCAGTGTATTGATGATTTTTTCGAGCTGCTTCTTTGAAGGATCGTGATAATACTGCGAGTCGATCTGCACGACAGGAGCCAGGGCGCAGCATCCGATACAGTGCACGGTTTCAAGGGTGAACTGCTGGTCCTTGTCCGTTTCTCCCTCCCTGATGCCGAGAGTGGAGGAAATCCGGGTAAGGGTTTCCGAGGCGCCGCGAACGTGGCACGCCGTTCCGGTACAGACATGGATGGTATGTTTCCCGCGCGGCTCCAGGCTGAAGGCTTCGTAAAAATTCGCGATAACGTATATTTCCCTGACAGGAATGTTCAACCGTCCGGAGATCCAGTTCAGAATATGCCGGGGCAGCCACCGGAAGCTTTCCTGCACGTCCAGAAGCACCTGGATGAGGGAGTTTTTCTGGAAATCGTATTTCCGGAGAATGGCGTCCGCTTTTCCCAGGTCATCCCGGATGTCGAGAATGGCGCGCTCTTTCTTTTTGATCTGTCCCAGGCTTTCGGCATGGTATTTCGCTTCGTTCTCGAGGAAGGTCAGCTCATCGAGAAGCTGCTTCTTTTCTATGCCGATCGAATACGCTTCTCCCAACACATCCAGACCCTGCAGCAGGAGATCGTATTTTTTTGAGGCGCCCGTTTCGGCTTCCGCACCGGCGGCTTCTTTTCGCAGGCTGCTCAGATTCAGTCCCCTGCGCACCGTTTCAAGGAGCTTTTCCGAATCTACCGGCTTTGTCAGGAAATCAAAGGCGCCGTGTTTCATCGCTTCGACGGCAGAATCGACGGTCGCATTCGCCGTGATGACGACGGAAACGGCGGTCGGTTCCTTTTCCGAAAGACTTTTAAGTATCTCGAGACCGTTGCTGCCCGGGGTGTTTAAATCGATGATCACTACGCGGGGATGGGATGTTTCGGCGACGCCCAGTCCCACCTCGGCGCTGTGGACGCTTACGGCCGTATAGGCTGCGGATTCGATGGCCTTTACGCAGTTCTTTGTGAAGCCCTTGTCGTCGTCGATGATTAATACATCGAGCGGAAATGTAGTGGATCGCTCTTTCGCTTCCTGCTTGATGGCATGCATAAGCAACCTCTTCGATGGAAAATTACGGTTAATTTATTGCGGGGATATCGTGCGCGTGTTTTCATAACAGCCCGGCCCGCGTTTCCTGTGAAGTACCACCGTGATGTTGCTTTGACAGGTCACAAAATACTTCCGGAAATGCAAGCCCATTGTCCCGAAATAAAAATTCTGCCTACCTTTTAACGGTAAAAAGCGGCAAGCGGTACATATTGTACCACCAGTATTAAATCTTCAAAACTGATTTATTGAAGCCTTGCCGAATTCTGAATATGGTTTGTGCCGCAAACCAGGAATTGTTCGAGCGAGAAACGCGGGTTAAGTGTTTTATCCACAACAATAATCAAGTCAATAGGCCCCGTTCCGGGGGTGTCTGATTATTTTGCACCTTTTTAGTTTGCATTATATTATTGTAATCATTGAGTTTATAGTTATTTTTTATTGAGGCCGTAACGTTCCATTTTCTCCCGGAGAGTTTTCCGGTTAATCCCTAAAAACTTCGCGGCCTTCGTTTTATTGCCGTCGAACCGTTCCAGGATGCGCAGGATTTCCTCCCGCTCCAGTCGGGCCAGAGATCCCCCGGATTGTTCGCCGGACGTTTCCGGACGTTCCGTTGTTTCCAGCGGCAGGTTCCGCGGTTCGATAGTTGTGCCTTCACAGCTGTCCACGCCGCGTTCCAGAACCTGAATCAACTCCCGGACATTTCCGGGCCATTCGCGTTTTTTAAGAGAGAGCAATGCTTCTTCAGAGAGACTCCGGGCGGGAGCCCGTTTTTCAACGGAAAATTTCCTGATGTAATAATTCGCCAGCAGGGGGATGTCGTCCAGGCGTTCTCGCAGCGGCGGCAATGAAATATGAATGCTGTTGAGCCTGTAAAAAAGATCTTCACGGAAATTCCCCGCGCCCAATTCCCGTGACATGTCCCGGCTTGTTGAAGAAATTATCCGGATATTCACTTTTTTTTCGTGCAATCCGCCCCGGTCCGGGATCGTGTGCTTCAGAATCACCTTCAGCAGTTTTTCCTGCAGCGAACTGTCGATTGCGGCAATTCCATCCAGAAACAGGGTGCCTCCGTCGGCCAGCTCGATTTTTCCGGCTTTGAATTTCGTTATATCCGGGACTGTTATACCGACGGGGCCGAAAAGCTCGCCTTCAAGCAGGCTCTCCGTGAAAGACTCGCAGTTCACGGTCACAAACCGCCGGTCAGAGCGTTTGCTCAATCGATGAATGGCCCGTGCGACGACGTCTTTCCCGGTTCCCGGCTCTCCGGTTATCAGTACGGTTGAATCGACTGTCGCGGCTTTCCGTATGAACCTGCCGACACGGTTCATCGGTTCGGAGCGTCCAATCAATACCTGGGAAAGCATCTTTCTTTCAAGTTCCCGACCGATGCAGGAATCTTCCAGCGCTCTCCTGGATAGAACGGTTGCCCTGGTTACAAGCCCGGCGAGCGTGTCCGGGGTAAAAGGTTCCGGCAGGCAGTCGAAAGCCCCGTTTTCCATTGCTGCCGCCGGATCATTGCCGCCTGAATTTCCTGTAAGAACAAGGACGGCCGTATTGGGGGATTCCTGTCTTACGCTTCTTAAAACCTCAATACCCGGGATGTCCGGAATTCCCAGATTCAGCAATGCAACATCAAAGGATTCCTGACGCACTTTTTCGATTCCATGCCCGCCGGTTTCGGCCGCGGCAATACTGAATCCGGCTGCTTCGAGCGCCTGCCGGCAGGCCGTAATCATTGCTTTCCTGTGGTCGATCAGGATTACCCTGCCCTGAAAAGGCAAAGGATCCTCTCCTTCCGGTCTCATGACTTTCTACCGCAGATTAAATACGGGAACCGGATACCCATTTATCGTCAAACAAGTATTCGGTCCCCGTTTTCATTTTCCTGAATCTTTCCGCATCCGGGAGTATCGATGAAATTAAACCTGGACGAAACGTTCTCCCTTCAATCCGCATATCGGGCAGTTTGCAGGCGGTTTCCCCAGTTCGATGTGGCCGCATACAGGACACAGGTAGATATTTTCTTCGGACAGGTCTTTTCCCTGGGCGACGGCTTCCAGGGCCAGTTTATAGAGCTCGGCGTGAACGGCCTCGGCCTTTTTCGCATAACCAAACATTATTCGGGCCTTGTGATTTTCTTCCTCAGCCTTTTCTACCATTGGGGGGTACATTTCCGTAAATTCGTAGGTCTCACCCTCAACGGCGGCTTTAAGGTTTTCCTCTGTGGATTGTATCCCCCCCAGTGCATTCAGATGTCCGTATGCATGGATGGCTTCCGCTTCGGCGGCGGTTCTGAAAAGTCGGGCAACGTTTTTGAATCCTTCCTGTTCCGCTTTTTTTGCAAAATACGAATATTTTCGATTCGCCTGGCTTTCTCCGGCAAATGCTTCTTTCAGATTAGCTTCAGTATTACTCATCTCAAAGCCTCCAAGGAATTAATTATGAAATCCCGGGATAACCCGGGAATCAGCGTATACAGGGGGGGTATCTCTTGTACAATCCAGTTGATTCTATCGCAACAGACGGTCCGGGGCCATACCTGATGCGGCCGGATGGTCGCTTTTTCCGTTAATGATGGAGTCGGCCGCGACAGCGCCGACTACGGGGGCGCACGTGATTCCGTGACCGCCCAGGCCCGCAACCCAGTAAAGCCCCTGAACGCGCGGATCCGCGCCGATGACGAACATTTCATCGGAAGCGAAGGTCCGCATTCCGGACCAGGCCCTGGCGACCTTGGCCTCTGAAAGGGAAGGCAGCCAGAATGACGCTTTGCGGGCAATACGTTCCAATTGGTCCTGCTCGACTATTTCACCCTGTTCCGGTGTGACTCTTACGGTATCGCAACCGCTCATCAGCAGTCCTCCGCTTTCGGGCCTGAAATAGAACTCCTCTCCGACTATCCAGATTACGGGCCAGCGGGGATTGACTTCAGACAGCGGTTCCGTCACAAGCAGGTGCCGTCTGTAAGGAGCAAAGGGAAGGGAATATCCGTTGAAAAGGCTGGAAATGGAGGTCCATGCTCCGTTGGCGACAACCACTTTGGATGCTTCCATGGAACCCTCGGAAGTATCCACTCCCTGGATCCGATCGCCGGAGACCCTTAATCCCCTGAATTCACAATTAAGCCGGAGTTTCGCACCTTCACGGCAAGCGCCGCGAATAAAACCCTGCAGGATGGCGTGGACGTCCAGAACACCGTCATCCGCTGCATAGGCGGCCGTTTCGAGACCGGGCGCCAGGATGGGTATTTTTTCGTAGATAGGTTTGGCACTGACCCGCTCCAGTCTGGCTTCGGGATTTTCCCGGCACCATTTGCTCAGGGTAGGGGCATGTTCGGTCCGGGCAGTCAGGTATACGCCTACGGAGTCCACCAGAGGGCTGTCTGAAAATCCGGCGGGCGGATGATGATAGAAATCGGCCGATTCGCGGGCCAGCCGGTTAATGGCGGGCTCCGGGATCATGGTGCGCAGAATTGCCGCGTTGCGGCCGGTGGATTGTGCGCCGGCGATCTTATCTTTCTCAAGGAGCACGATATTCCTTGCTCCCCCGCGGGTTAAAAAGTAGGCGGTGGCGGCCCCGGCAATACCGCTGCCGATAATGATGATAGGGTCTTTAACCATGGACGATGCTCCAGCAATGCGGTTTATTCCGCGAAACGATTCCGGCCAAGCCTGCATTCTTAGGTGGATGAAAACGTTGCGGCAGCTGCGATCCCGGCCGCTTTTTCCGGATAACGCGTTCCGGGAGCCGTGCGGCTTGGAATCGCCCATAATACCATCGGTGGAGCTAGAGTCAAAATCCGATCCCGGCAGGCATTTCCCAAGGTATTTTCTTTAAGCGAAACATCAGGAACGACCGGGACCGTGATAACTTTCGGGAAATGTGGGCTGCTGTGGTTTGTTGTTTGCCGAAACCGGATTTTCTTTTAAGGGGGTTGCACCCGTTTCTATGCAATAATTATAGTTTAATTTATTAATTGAATTCCGGTTGCCTTACGGCCGCATCCGGAAACAGTGAATTTTATCATCACGACGGATACAGCATGTTCCATCGAAAACACCTGTACATCCTGATTGCAGCCGTATTTGCAGCTGCGGTTGTTTTAATTGCCGTCCGGACACTTGTAATGAATGATCCATCCGATGCTGAAGTCGAGGTTTCCTCGAAACAGGATGGAGAAGCGGCGGAAACCGTCCCGGTTCCGGATGCGGCTGCCGGCGATAAGGGTCCCGACAATACGGACAGCTCCGGCGGACAGAAAAACCACTCCCTCGTTATGCGGTTGCTGCAAAATTTTTCGAAGAGGCAGGTATTCGGCTCTTTCCGGATAATAAGCATTATAGTGAACGAAGCGGTTCCGGAATCCAGCCGGACCACTATCGAAGACACCCGGACAGGCTCAAGCCGGACTTATTCCATCAATGACACTCTTCCCGATAACTCCCGGCTTGTGGATATCGATCAGAACTACGTTGTCCTGCAGAAAAACGGGGTTCGAAAGAGAATATTCTTCAATTCTCCTGTCGGCAATGCCGTCGGAAAGAACCGTTCGGGCAGCACGCGGACAGGATTTAAAAAAATAAGCGATAACGAGTTCGACCTCAATCCTTACAGGGTATTTCGTGGAGATGCCGCTAATGTTCTTGATTTTTCGATGAAAGTGCACAGTCGCGACGGAGAAATGGAGGGTATCCAGGTATCCGATATGGAACGGAGCGCTTTGCTTCGCACCCTTGGCATGAAGGAAGGGGACGTGCTTACGGAAGTGAACGGCCAATCCGTGGACAGTCTCCTGAACGGCGTCAAGGCCTGCATGAATGCCTATTATTCCGATGACGTGCAGTTAAAAATACGAAGGGACAATAAAATAATCACTATGACGTATCATCTTTTCTGGGAAGGCCAGGGTTCCTGGACTCCCACGGATGTACTCAATTCAAAGGCGGTATCCTCGCTCTTCGACGGTGGAATCGCTTTGCACTTATTCTAGTCCGGGCGAGAGGCGGGAATGGACTTTGATCTAAGGCAGTTGGAGATATTTCAAAAAGTCGTTGAACTCCGGAGCGTCTCTAAAGCCGCGGAGTCGGTCGGTCTTGCCCAGGCTTCGGTCAGCGAGCGCATGGCGACGCTGGAACGCATGATAGGAACGAAGCTTCTGGACCGGATCGGCAGGGAAATCGTTCCGACAAAAGCGGGCGAACTGCTCTATAAGAAATCCGTCAGGCATCTCGAAATGAAGCGGCAGACCTGCCTGGAACTGGAAGAGTTCCTGGGAATTTCCAAGGGCGATATTGAAATTGGAGGCAGTACGATTCCGGCCGAATATATCCTTCCCGGAATGATCGGGCGTTTCCGGGAAAAATACCCTGAAGTTGTCGTAAGGCTTCGCATCGGCGATTCGGAGACAATATCCCGTATGGTTTCCGACGGGAAGCTGGAGTTGGGCGTCGTGGGATCCAGCGTGAAGAGCAGAAGGTTGCTGTGCACGGAACTATGGAAAGATGAATTGGTTCTTGTGGTCTATCCGTCGCATCCCTGGACGAGGAAACGGACTGTTTCGATCGAGGAACTCTGCAGGGAACCCTTCATTCAGCGCGAAAACGGCTCCGGCACAAGGCAGATAATGGAGCAGCAACTGCGCCGTTTGCGTCCCGGGGGATTCGACGGCTTCCGGATCGTCTCACAAATGGGAAGCTCCACGGCCGTCAAAGAAGGGATCAGGAACGGGCTGGGCGTTTCGATCCTGTCCCGCAGGGCTGTGGACTCCGATGTTGAAGCCGGTGAAATGAAAATAGTCCCGCTTAAGAATATTTCACTCCGCAGAAGCTTTTTTCTCGTACGCGACAGGGCGCGAACGCCGTCGCCGCTGTGCCGTGCTCTAAATGCATTCCTGCGATCAAGTACCGCCTGATCCGCATTTTCCCCAAGATATCGCTTCTTCACTTACACGGAACCATTTAAGAAATGCGGGCAAAGCGGAAGTGTTTTCCCGGTTCCCTCGAGGTATTTTTCAGGACCTGAATTGTAACTGCCGGGATCCTTTGAACATTGCAGGAGAGGATGGAATCCCGCGATGTCCTTTAATTATCGTATAAACCTATTTGACAAATCGGAAAAACCTGTTTTAATCTCGATGCCC
>CAZPHK010000064.1:0-23617 GCA_964586015.1 uncultured Acidobacteriota bacterium
GCCAAGAAAAATATCAAAATAATATGGGTGTCCAGGTTTTCTCCCCCAAGAAAAATATCAAAATAATATGGGTGTCCAGGTTCTTCCGGTTCTTCCAGGGGTTCTTCCTATCCAAGGTTTGTCCAGGGTTTGATTTGATGATGAATGAAGAGTTTGATTAAGGGTTTGATTAAAACCAATCCGTGGGTGTCCAGGATTTAGCCTCCGTAGCCTCCATCCCCTTCATCGAGAAAAAACCTATGGGTGTCCAGGGGTTTCTCCCAGCTTCGCCGTATTCTCTCCCAGCTTCGGTTCCTGAGAAAATACCTATGGGTGTTCAGGGGTGGTTGCATCCAGGGTTTGCTCCGGTTTGCTCCGGTTTGCTCTGAAATCAATCCGCGTGCGTTCCCTGATTCGGTTTCTGTTCGAAAACCGGCCACTTGGCGAACGCAACGAAAAGCGGAAGAATAAGGTCTCCAAAGGGAACAAGCATTAAAAGGCTCAGGGCCCCATGAAACCCGACCCTGGAGCAGATCTTCCAGAAAGCAAGCACTTTGAGAATTAATGCTAACAAGACTAGCGGCATTACAATCAAAAAAATCATGATCGGTATAAACGACGCTATCCCTGAATGTTCCATTTGGAAATGTCCTCCGGTTAAATTTTAAAATCCTTTAATTTCGCAGATAACCAATGCCAAGGATCCTATCACAGAGTGCTTGGTCCAAATCAATTTTTAAACGGCCTGGAAAAATAATCCTCTCTTTCCCCGCATACGATTCGCCTCGACGGCCGTATATAGCGAGCGAAGTTTAATTGGAAGTGCCGGCTGCCTATTAAAATGTCCGGAGATCTTTCGAAAATGATACACTGATTCAATCAGCTGCGGCACAAGGTGCCCCTTATACCGTAGGCCGGAATTCCCGCTTTGTCGAAGACCGGCACAGGATCGACTGTCAACCGTAGACGGTTGCGTCGTGCAAAACTAATTAATGCTTACTTGGCAAAGAGCTTCACAGTAATTCCGTAAGGATTCCTTCCGGGCTTCCGCAAAGCCGGTTGGAGACATAAATTGAAAATCAAGGCGAAACCATCACGCCAGGCCAGCGGCCGGCACCAGGCTTTAATGCTGCCTTTACCGATATGCCCGCCGGGCGCGCAAACCACGACATTATATGGATCGAAAAGGGTCCTCTTGAAAATCCTGGTGCTCCTGTCGATGACGGCCCTTTCTATCCTGCTGCCGGTAACGGCTTTTCCCGGACCGCCTTTCGAAACGGACGATCCGTTTTCCCTGCCGTTTCACACCGGTGAATTTTATCTCTTTGCGGCGGGCACACATGCCATGGACGGTACAACGCTGGACGCCGTTCCCGCCGTCGAAGCCAACTACAGCCTGATCCCGAACACGTTCCTCCATCTGGTAGTTCCGTTGTCGCTCAACAAACCGACGGGGGAATCTTCCGCTTATGGCATGGGCGACGTGGAAATCGGCTTCAAATGGCGCTTTCTGGATCAATCAGGCAGTTGTCCGGTCATAGCTGCATTTCCTTTTGTAGAATTGCCGACGGGCGATGAAAGCCGGGGACTAGGCGGCGGCAAAACGCAAGTGTTTCTCCCGGTGTGGCTGGGTAAAGAAACGGGGCCGTGGACAATGTACGGCGGCGGCGGTTACTGGATCAATCCAGGCAAGGAAAACAGGAACTGGTGGTTCACCGGAATTCTGGTTCAACGGCAGCTTACCGACCGGGCGTTTCTTGGGGCGGAATTATTCCACCGGACTGCCGATACCATCGACGGCTCCTCGGGTACCGGCTTCAACGCGGGAGGCGGAATCACGGTCGCCGGACCGTATCAAGCTCTCTTTTCCTTCGGCCGAAACATACAAAACGTCGAAGCCAACAGGTTTTCGTCCTACGCGGCTCTTTACAGGACTTTCTAACTGGGATATTCCCGTTTTTCAAGGATTTGAGTATGCTGAGAAAAATTCTGATGTCTCGCGCGCCTTCGGCTGTGATCCTGATCCGGATAATCGTCGGGGCCGTGTTTCTCTCTGAAGGAATACAGAAATTCCTCTATCCGGAGGCGCTGGGTGTGGGACGATTCCTGCGGATCGGCATTGCAGCCCCTCACTTCTTTGCCCCCTTTGTGGCGACGGTGGAAATAATCTTCGGATCGATGCTGCTTCTCGGTTTGCTGACGCGATTGGCGGCTGTCCCGCTTTTCATCACTATTTCCGTCGCAATCTGGACGACAAAGTTGCCCCTTTTAGCGGCCAAGGGCTTCTGGAGCATGGCTCACGAAGCGCGCACCGACTTTGCCATGTTGCTTGGATCGTTGTTTCTCATTATAGTCGGCAGCGGTCCTATTTCTCTGGATCGCCGGATAATATCCGCTATGAAAAAAACTCCAAAGGGCTGATCCGCGTTTCTTAGAAGGATTCGTGTGCGGGAAGGCAAGCGAAGCGGCCGAAGCAGCCCGGACCTTTTAAGAAACAGGGCGGACCCTTTTCACGTTGAACAATGCTCTTTAAACGATCCGGCATTCCGATCAAAGCTTTTTATCGCAACACTTCCTGAAACAATTTTTACATTTCGGCGTCTAATAATGCATACTGGTATTACACTTTTAGATGCTTTTTCATCCTTTTGTGAAGATTTGCGTGCCGCGGCATCAGGCAGACTATGCTTCCGGTGTTTCATAATGTCCGAGGATGCTTTGCATGATCCGGAATAGAAGGAACAAATTTACTATTAACAGGAAGCGTTCCGTTTCAAATACGTTATGGGCGCTTCCGGCTCTGTTCCTTCTTGTATTAACAGCCTGCACTCTTTCGACATCGGAAACATCCGGGACCCGAAAGACAATGACCGCTGATTCCGTTGCGGTCAGGCGCGGAGACTTCAAGCGTATTTTGCGGCTTACCGGCCGCGTCAACGCCGTGGAGTCCTATGACATCAAGGCGCCGCGCCTGGCAAGGCAGATGTCCAGTACCATGGTGATTACGAAAATACTGCCGACCGGTAGAAGAGTAAAAAAGGGCGACATACTGGTTGAGTTCGACCGCCAGGATCAACTCAAAAACATACTGGACCGCCGGGCGGAATACGACAATCTGGCCCATCAGATCGATAAGAAGCGTGCCGACCAGGTTGCGGCCCTGGCTGCCGACAAAACCGAGCTGAAGTCGGCAGAGGTTGATGTCCAGACGGCCAAAGTGGAAATACGCAAAAACGATTTAATTCCTGAAAACGAGGCGGAAATCAATCTGGAAAACCTCAGGGAGGCCGAAGCAAAACTGAAACTGCTCGAGGATACTTTCGCGCTGAAGCGTGAGGCCGAAGCCGCGGATTTGCGAATTCTTGAGATACAGCGAGACCGCGCACAAAGAGCCGTTTTTCATGAACAGAAGAATGTTGAAAAAATGACGATCCGCTCTCCGATGGACGGGCTGGTTGTTTTGACACCCATGAGCAAGGGAAGCCGCAGGCTGGATCCGGAGGAAGGCGACGAAGTCCGCTCGGGCCAGGACATCATGCTGGTGGTCAATCCGGCGGCTATGGAGGTTTCCGCACAAATCAATCAGGCTGACATTTCTCAGGTCTATGTCGGGCAACCGGCTGAAATACATCTCGACGCCTATCCGGAAAAACACTTTCCAGGCAGGATTGAACTTGTCAGTGCCATTGCATCGCCCAGCAGCAATTCAAACCGGATACGGTATTTTACGGTTCTGGTATCGGTTCACGGAAGCGATCCGAAGCTTCTGCCCGATCTCACGGCCGCTGTCGACGTACAAATGGAAGCGCACGAAAATGTATTACTGCTCCCGAGAAACGCCGTCGTGTTCCAGGAGGGCCGGGCATTGGTTGAAGTGCTGGATGGCGGCGGATCCGAAGTGAGAGAAATTAAAACCGGTTCTGTAAACGAATGCGAAATCGTAGTTGAATCCGGAATTGATGAGGGAACGACTGTTGTCCTCAACCCGGAAATTCTTCAGGACCTGTCATGAAAAGGAAAAAACACCGTTCGACAGCCCGGAACCCGGGCCTGTGGGTCGTCATTGTGGTCCTGGTTGCTGCTGGAACCGGAATCTATTTCTGGCGCCCATGGGCCGCCGCCGGAGTACCGATATCGGAAACAACCGAAGTGCTGATCGGTGATTATGTCGATTATGTCGAACTTCGGGGCGAAATAACCGTTCAGTCCTCCACGGTGATTAAAGCCCCCTATAACGCAGGAGACCTGCAGGTCCTGAAACTGGTCCGGGACGGTACGCAGGTTCAAAAAGGGGATATTGTCGTTGAATTCGATTCTTCAAGCCTGCAGCGCACCATAGAACAGTACCGTGCCGCTTTAGCGCAGTCGGAATCCGAAATCGAGCGACTGAAGGCCCAACAACGCCTCCAGGAAGAAAAGATCCTTACCGAAGACATCACCGCGCGTTTTGCGCTCGAGCGCGCCCAGCTGGATCTGGGGACCCGGGATATAGTTTCCGCTATCGAATACGAAAAAAATGTTCTCGCCGTCGAAAAGGCGGAACAGAAATTAGTGGAACTGAAAACCAAGTCCGATACATACCGTATCGGGGCGGAAGCGGATCTTGCCGGGGCAATCCGGAAACGCGATAAGGCCAAATCCGATCTCGAAAAAGCGGAAAGCAGCGTGGCTGCCCTGATCCTCCGGTCGCCCATCGACGGAATTATCACCCTGCTGCCCAATTCCCGTGCCCGAACAAGCGTATCCAGTGGAGGCGCGCCTGTTTTCAGAGAAGGAGACCGTTTGTGGTCCGGCGCTTCCGTGGCCGAAATCCCGGACATTTCAACCATCCAGGCGACGGCTCCCGTTTTCGAGGCGGAACGCGGCCGAATCGAACTGGGCCAGCCGGTTCTCATGCGCGTGGAAGCCGTTCCGGACAAAGAGCACAAAGGCGTTGTGCGTGCGATCAGCCCGATTACCAAAGTCGACTACTCCACCTACCCTTACCGGAAAAGTTTCGAGATGAACATCGATTTTATGGAACCTGATCCCCGACTGAAACCGGGAATGACAGGGGCTATACAGGTGGAGGTGGAACGGCTGCCCGATTCGCTGATGATCCCGGCCGAAGCGGTTTTCGAAAAAGAAGGTCGAATGGTCGCGTATGTTGCTGCATCAAACAGCTATGAGGAACGGACGCTGCAACTGTCGCACCGGAACAGCCGGTACGTGCGGGTGACGGAAGGATTAATGCGTGGAGAGCGGGTGGCATTGAAGGATCCTTCTATTGCCTTGAAATAAACGTCATGGAAAACAAACTCAACCCGCAGGGTGGTAAATCCCTATGAAAAGAATGAACACCCTGATTTATATCCTGATATTTATTGCATGGATTTCAGCAGTGTCCTGCAAATCCATCAAAGAGTTTCTTCCCAGAAGCAGCCGGAATGATGCAATACCGACGGCCCTTGTAGTGCGCGAACCTGTGGACGTCCGGATTCACACAATGGGAGAACTCCATCCGGTCCGGACTGAAACGGTTATCGCCCCGCCGGTTTCCGGAGGTACTTTACAAATCATCCGCGTCGTAAAAACCGGTACGCGTGTCAATAAAGGGGACATCGTCGTTCAGTTCGATCCCAGCGAGCAGGAATACAATCTCGAACAGAACGAATCGCAGCTGGAGGAAGCCGAACAGAAGATAAAAAAAATGCGGATAGACCAGGCGGTCCGCGTCGCCAGGGAAAAGGTTACCCTTCTGAGTGCAGAATCAGCGGTCCGACGCGCAGCGCTGAAGATCAAAGGGAATCCGCTTCTGAGCAAAATCGAAGCCCGGAAAAATGAAATCGCCCTTGAAGAGGCCGAACGAAAGCTGGAACAGCTGCAGCGCGACATCAAATCAAACGCGGCTTCCGATACGGCCAATCTTGCAGTGGAAACCATAGCGCGCGACAAGGCAATGCTCGCGATGAAACAGGCCCAGGAAAATATCAGAAAAATGACGATAAGAGCGCCGATTAATGGAATCATTGCAATGGGGCAGAACTACCAGGTTCTATATGCCAGCGGCGCCGTTATAAGCGTATCAGGCGCTTCGGAATTCAAGGAGGGCGACCAGGTATCTCCCGGATCAACGATGGCGCATATCCAGAATCTTGATCGCGTGGAAGTCCACTCCAGGATCCTTGAAACGGATCGGGGCAATCTCGCCGCGGGTCAACCGGCGGAAATATGGCTGGATTCTCGACCGGCGCAGCCCTATGCGGGCACGATAAAGTCCCTGGCCACCTACTCCAATACGATGTCAAACATCAGCTCCACTCTCGAGCTTCTCGAATCGCTTTCATCCAGGAGCTTTGATGCCGTTTTTGAGCTCGATCCGGATGGGGAGCAATTGAAACTGGGGATATCGGCCCAGATCGTCATCCATGGCAAAAATATCGACGATGCCCTTTCGCTTCCGCGCCAGGCGATATTTCAAAAGGACGGCCGACCGGTCGTTTATGTGAAGAATGCGGATGACTGGCGGACACAGGATATACAGATCAAATATCTTACGGAAAACCGGGCAATCCTCGAAGGGATTGAAGAAGGGACGGAGGTCGCCCTGGTAAATCCCGAGCAAAGCGGTCGGAAAAGCTCTTCAGAAACCAAATCTTTATTATCTCTACACTCAGGAGCCAATCCATGACCGGCAAACGGGAGAAAGCCGATTCCGGATCCGTGGAAGGGAGAAGACAGTGGCTGCCCGATCTGCGCCTGGCCCTGCAGAATCTCGGCGCCCGCAAATTGCGCTCGTTCCTGACCATGCTGGGCATGATTTTCGGTGTCGCCGCGGTTGTATCCATGCTGTCGATCGGGGCGGGAGCCCAGCAGCAGGTTCTGGCATTTATCGAACAGTTGGGAATAAACAATCTGATCGTCGAGGCCAAATCGATTTCAGGATCCACGGAATTGCTGGCCATACGCAAGATCTCCCCGGGCTTGTCTTTCAAGGATCTGCGGATGATCCGGTCCAATATCGGGGGTCTTTCCCTGTCGACGCCGCGAAAGCGGTTTACCCCGAACAGCATGCTGCCGAAGCCGAGGCAGGATATGCCCCAGGTTTATGGCGTCGGTCCGGAGTATCTTGATATCGCCGGTTTGAAAGTAGTCTCAGGTCGATATTTTTATCCGGAGGACAACGAGAGCAGAGTTACCGTCTGCGTTTTGGGAGAAGGCGCCAGAGATAATCTTTTCCCGCAGCAGGAAGCCCTGGGGCAATACATTAAAATCAACGAACAGTGGTTCCGCGTTATCGGAACGCTGGCGCCCCAACTCGCTGCCCCGAGCGACATTGCCGGATTGGGGGCCGGGGATCTGAACAACATTATTTACACTCCGATCAATTCTCTGATTTACCGGCTCGAAGTGCCCAACAGCATTTATCAGGATGAAATAGACGGAGTTTACCTGCAGCTGAAAAGCTCCGGAAATCCCGGTGTGGTCGCGGACGTGGTCCGAAGTCTCCTGAATGTTTCCCATCGCAATGCCAATGATTTCAGCATGATTGTCCCGGCTGAACTGCTCGCCGAACGAAAGCGCACCCAGAGAATCTTCGAGATGGTCATGGTTGCAATCGCATCCATCTCCCTCCTGGTAGGCGGCATAGGGATTATGAATATCATGCTCGCCAGCATCCTGGAAAGAACGCACGAGATAGGCGTGCGCAGGGCCGTAGGGGCGCGAAAAAGGGATATTCTGCGGCAGTTCCTTGTGGAAGCCGTATTCATTTCCTTTGTCGGAGGTCTGCTGGGAGTCGGATGCGGTTTCGGTATTTCACGCCTCGTGGCCATGATGGCCGGCTGGTCGACAATCGTTACATTGAACTCCATCCTGCTGGCGTTTCTGGTGTCGGTCTCCGTAGGTCTCATATTCGGCATCTATCCCGCAGCCAAAGCCGCGCGCCTGGATCCGGTCGAAGCGCTCCGCTACGAATAACATTATCGATTGTGTATGGAAATCAATCAGGATTATGTGCGGATTTTTACCTGACTGTTATCCTGCACGAAGGTCCGGAAACAACCGAGCCGATAATGGCTGCCGCCTCAATGCCGTGGTCGTGCATGAGATTTAAAAGCGTCCGGGCATTCTTTTCCGGAAGGGATATCAACAGGCCCCCTGAAGTCTGGGGATCGTAAAGGATATCCTCCAGATACCGGGGAACATCCTTTGAAATTTCAACCACATTCTTAAGATAATTTCTGTTTCGATGCAATCCGCCCGGTACCATTCCCATTTCGGACAGTTCGACGGCATCGGGGAAAAAAGGGATCGCCGAAGAATCGATTTCCATGCAGACACCCGCACCCTGAATCATTTCCGAGGCATGTCCGAGCAGCCCGAACCCGGTAACGTCGGTGCAGGCGCTGGGATTTTCCGACAGCATTAATTCCGAGGCTTTCCGGTTTAGAACACACATGCACCGTGTGATTCGGAGCACAGACTCCTCCCTGGCCAAGCCTCCTTTTATGGCTGTACTGACAATGCCCGTTCCCAGAGGCTTGGTCAGAATCAGGAGGTCGCCCGCCTTCGGTCTGTTATTGAAAATTACATTGGAGGGGTGAATTACTCCCGTGACGGACAGGCCGTACTTCAGTTCGGGATCCTCGACGGTGTGTCCCCCGAGCAGTGTCACGCCGGCTTCTTTCATCTTGTCCAGCCCGCCCCTGAGGATCTCACGCAACACTGAAATGTCGAGAGTCTTGAGGGGAAAGCAGACGACATTCAGGGCTGTCAGCGGCCTGCCCCCTTTGGCGTAGACGTCACTCAGAGAGTTCGCGACGGCAATCCGTCCGAAATCATAGGGATCGTCGACAATCGGCGTGAAAAAATCAACGGTCTGAACAATTGCAAGTTCTGATGAAAGTTTATATACCCCGGCATCTTCGGCCCCCTCCATGCCGACGATCAAATTCGGATCCGAGATCGGAGGCAGACCGGCAAGCGCCCGGGCAAGATCTCCCGGACCTATTTTACAGGCTCATCCGGAACCGCTGACAGTCTCGCTGAGGCGTGGCTTTTTGTTGCTCTGCATAACTGCTCCCGTAAATGTATTATTTTTGCGGCGGAGTAAGAGTCAGAACGTACTCGTCGTCCGACACCGCTTTTTCGGCTACGGAATATTTCCTGCTTTCAGCCAGTCGGGACACATTTTCCTTGGAAACCTCCGTTTCCACCAGCACGGCCAGTTCTTCGTTCGGATTGTCCTGCATCGCCTTCTGGGTCTTCACTACAGGTATGGGGCACGAAAATCCCCGGACATCAATTTCGATCATCGTCGACTCCTTCCACAATACAAACGCCCGTCCATTTACAAAGGTTTTCCCTGAAAACATCCGGAAAACACTCAATGATCCGGCTTATCTTTGTTGCAGGCGTCGCCCCGGCCATCCGACCCGCTGCGCGATTCGCGCGGGCTGCGAGCATCGCAGACAGGGACGGGGTTATGCCTGCATCGACAAACGCGGCAATCATACCGCTGATGGTATCGCCGGTACCGCCGATAGCTTCCATGGCCGGAACGTCAGGCTCGGCAATGGTGTCCAGTATCTTTCCCTCTTCAACCACATAATCCACGGATCCCTTCACCAGGAGCATTTTTGCCGCACTTCCGTTTTTATAGACCGTTCGTATAAGCTCCGGGGTACGATCTCCTTCAATGTTGAAAAGATGTTTTTTTATGTAAGCCGGATGTGTCGCCGCAGGATCGGCCAGAAACGCCAGTTCCGATGAATCCGGCGTAAAGACGTCGAACGCCGCGGCAAGCCCCGCCGCCTTGGCCGAATACATGGAAGCCGCATCGGCAATCATTATCGGCCTGTCGGCACAGGCGTCCACCGTGTCGCATAAACGCCTTGTCAGAGACATGTCGGGCAGCCAGTAATGCAGGGCCAGTACACCCGGCTTCAGGTCGGCGATGTTGTCGATCAGGTATTCGTAAATCTCCCGGCTGCCTTCTCCCAGGCCGATATCTCCCGCCAGAAGGGCATGGGGCGGTTCCGTTTTCAGGTAGTCGGCGGCCGACAACGCAGCACGGATCATTGCTCCGGTCCCCTGGGTGCAGAGTACGCGCTGCTCCCCGACGATAAAAGTGTCTCCGTCGGATCGCACTTTACCGAATGTCAGGGGCATGTTTTCAACGGGAATGGTGCCGCAGATTATCAACATGGTGCTTTCCCCCTGTCGTAAAGGGTCAGGCTTTCTACCAGAGCCCTTTCCAGCATAAGGGCGCAAAGCGTGTAGCCGAGATCATTCGGATGAGGCGCTTCATGCAGCTTTTTATCGATCATGGATGCATGCATATAAGGAATATCCGGGCATCCGCCGCCTGAAACGTTGACGATAATCCCGCTCCGCTTTTCGAATGTCAGCTTCATGTTTGCGGCTTTGACCATTACCCATTCCCCGAAGTCGATCGTTTTAACGACTTCAAGAATTTCAGGAGAGCTGAAATCGAACGGCACTATCTCCACAAAGCTCGCATCATTCTGCCTAAGCGCCCGTCCAATTCCGAGTTTCTCCACGAGTCTGACGGCAACAGCCAGATCACAGCCTTTGCGCAGCTCCGGCGGCGGTGCAACCAGTTTTACCTTGTATCCCGCCTTCACGAGGACCCTCTCCGCCTTCATTGCATCGGAGACCTCGCCGAAAAGGATCAGGCCTTTGCCCTCTAATTCCGTGTCCTTACGTTTAAAAAACTTCATTGACAGGTCCTATGCGCGTTCCGTCATTACCGACGCGACTACAATACAGAAAACAAGCCCAATGATCACCGCCAAGGGTCCCCAGGCTCCCGTTCCGGCCGGACTGGAAGCAATCAGAAAGTTGTGCGAAACGGCCGCGCCGGCAAGGTAACCCAGAACGGTTATGCCTGCATCCGTATCCCCTTCACCGCTGAGAATGCAGTTGCGTAAAGGACAGCCTCCTATAAGAGTCGCTGCCAGCCCCACCAGGGCCATGCCGAGGAAATTCCACAGGTGCACATTGTGGGCCACCGGTTGGTCCGTGAAGCCCCAGTGGTAGATTCCTTCAGCGCCGAAATTGCCGACCGCGTAGTTGGTGACGATGGCGGCAATGAAGAACGCGATTACGCCGCTGATAAGGTATGTGTCCTTAACAAGAAAAATATCACGCCAGGCGCCGACAAAACACATGCGGGTTTTCTGCGCCAGAAAACCGACTGCCAATCCAACTATAAGGGCAACGGCAATCGGAACAAATGCAGCCCCGGGGCCCTTCTCGCTTTGAAAGATAAAGCCGGGTTTGAAAACAGCCATGAGAAGCAGTCCGAACATGATGACCGGCATCATCCAGCCGGCGATCGGTTTCATCCTGGAGGCGCGACCGAAGTGGAATCCCCTTTTCAGGAAAAAAATCCCGGCAAGAGCGCCCGCGACCAGACCCAGAAGTCCGACGACCCCGTTCAGGTCTCCTCCGGCGATCCGCAGCACCATTCGTATCGGGCAGCCCAGGAAAACCAGGGCTCCAATCATTACAAAAGCACCCATTAGAAACCGTATTATGGGGGACGAACCGCCCCTGGAGCGGAATTCCCCGAAGATTAAAGAACTCAAAAATGCGCCCAGGATGAATCCCATGATTTCAGGTCTCAGGTATTGCACGACGGCGGCTCGATGAATTCCGATTGCGCCGGCAATGTCCCGGAGAAAGCAAGCCACGCATATGCCCATGTTGGGCGGGTTCCCCCAGTTCACCATCAGTGCGCCAAGAATTCCAAATACAGCGCCTGCAACGATCATGAATATTTTTTTGTTCTTCATTCTCCGCTCCTCCACCAGCGTCGCCGGCCCGGTTCAAAAATCGAGTTGAATGCTGCTTATCTTCTCTGCTTGATTAATCTCCCGCAATGACGTAGAACAAGACGATACAGGCACCACATGATAAATTATTTTTTTATTTTAGCAATAATATTTTTATAGTTCCTGTGTCCGTGCTCCATGCGCACAGATATTTGCATCGGGCAATCTGCCAGGCTCTTTGATCGGCGATCCGCCCAAATCGAAGAATCGGGAATGGAAAACAATGAATCTGGATTACCTTAAGACTTTCAAAGAAATTGCCCGTTTGGGCAATTTTTCCGAAGTGGCCCTTAAACTGGGGCTCAGCCAGCCCGCAGTGTCTTTCCAGATCCAGAAACTCGAACAGCATTTCGGCATTCGGTTACTGGATCGCACTCAGAAAACCATGAAGCTGACTGTCGCCGGGAAGCGCCTGCTTGCGTTTATAGACTCGTTCGAGAAAGATCTCGACTCGCTCGAAAATGATTTTGAAAAAATGAGGAAGGATATTTCAGGAGACCTTTCGGTCATTGCAAGCACCATTCCCAGCGTATACATTCTGCCGCACCTTCTGGCTAAATTCAAAACGATGCACCCGACCGTTCGGGTGAAGGTGGACACGCACGATTCCCTGGAGACAATAAAAGGCGTGTCCGGCGGCAAGTATGAGGTGGGTTTCTGCGGGGTCAGGCCGGAAGAACAAGGGCTGGAGTTCTTCAAAGTATCCGATGACGAAATTGTCCTGATTGTGTATCCAAGCCACCCTTTTGCCAAAAGGAACTGGATTTCATTCGCAGAGCTGGAAACGGAACAGCTTATTTTCCGCAGCGAAACATCGGGTACACAGCAAAGCCTGGAAAAGATGAGCTCCAAAGCAAAAATAAAACTTAAGAAACTGTCTCCTCATCTTATTATGGGCAGTACGCAGGCGGTCATCTCGGCCGTTGAAGCGGGCGCCGGCATCGCGTTCATTTCAAACTCGGCTATTCATAAAAGCCTGGCTCTCGGCCTCGTCAAGCAGGTAGCGATAAAAGGATTCAGCCTGAAACGGGATTTCTATTGCTTCTATAACAAGGAGCGGATCGTGTCCCGCCTTATCAGGGAATTCATCGCTTTTATTCGGACGGAAACCGTTTCCGGCTGTCCCTGAAACTTCGATTCTATTCTGCTCAATACCTGCTCCACCACCAACAATAAATTCCCTGGTTGAAATTCCCGCATCTTTTGTTTCAACAGCTATTTCGGGACAAATCCCGCACTGTTAATTTCAGCAGCTATCAATATTATTTATTTTATTTATAAATATTTTCTTGACATACGCTTCAAATAAATTTAAAAACACCCCGGTCAAATCAATATTTCTTCAATTAGGATAAAAGAGCCGGACTGACCCGGTTCAAGGAAGGCGCCATATCAAAGAAAGGATTTCAGATAATGCATCCAAGTACAGTTCATGCACCTGCGGGGCTACGCTATCGGTCCGAAGATCGGGAGGAATCAGGCCGCAGTACAAGACATTGGTTCGTTAAAACCATCGTGTGCATCATGATGTTTCTTCTTTATCTGTCATTCACCGTATCCGCAAACGCCGGGGTAAAGATTAAACTGGATGAGGAAAAGTGGATCAATTTAGGCATGCGAATGCAGTTCTGGTATCAGGCGGTCGACACGGAGGAGAACGCCACCATCCATGACTTCATGATCCGCAGACCGTATTTCTACATAGAGGGGCGTGTGCATCCCGACATTACATTCTTCACACACATAGCGGGAGACAGAATCGGTCAGGAGGGCGTCGATTCGCCCGGATACGGTCTTGGAACGGGATTGGCCATTCGTGACGGGTGGATCGCATATTCTCCCGCGGATGAATTCAAAGTTCAGGCGGGCAGGATGTATATTCCCTTCACGCGCGCGTTTGGAACAGAAAGCACCTTCGCCCTCCTCACGCTGGACCTCCCATACGAACAGGGCGGCGTGCGCGGAGCCCCTTTCTTCCCGTCGAAAGTAGGCCGCGACGATGGTGTCGTTGTATGGGGCAATCTGGCCGAAGGCCTTCTGCAGTACCGGTTCGGTCTTTTCCAGGGCCAGAGAGCCCAGGAAAACCCCGACGGGAATGTGCGCACATCCGGACGCGTCTCGCTGAGTCTCCTCGACCCCGAAACTTCCTGGTTCAATAAGGGCAACTACCTGGGCGAAAAAAAGGTATTGTCGTTCGGTTTCGGATTCGACAGGCAGGCAAACCTGCAATGGGGGGAGCGCCCGGCGGATGACTATCTGGGATTGACTGCCGACGTATTCCTGGATCATCCGCTCGGTTCCGGTACCGTAGTTTTTGAAGGCGCGTATATCGACATCCAGAATGCCCAGAATCTTGCGGACGCCAAAAATTATTACGGCCAGGCGGGCTACCGTTTCCCTAAGATTGCGGATAAAGTGGAGCTCCAGCCTTATGTCCGGTTTGAAAAAACAAACAGAGAGGGCCTGGCGGATACGGTGTACGCAAGCGGCGGCATGAACATGTTTTTCAACAAGCACAGCCTTAAGCTGACCTTCGACTTTACCAAAGTTTCGAACGGAGCCGGGGCATCGGGTGACGACAAGTCGCTCTTTACGGTTCAATTCCAGGCTGCCCTATAGCGGAAAATACGAAAATCATTTAAATGATTTCCTGAAAATCAAATGACGGCTGGAGGTGGATCCGACCGGCTATTCCTGAATCCACCTCCATACACGCCTCCCCGGTTACGGCTCATATCTCCTCTTAGCGGAATTCCAGTCCGACAACGATAACTCTGGCCGGTTAATGCAGCTCCCCCATTGAGTCCTTGATCCATACAGGCTTTTCGAGTAGTGTTACATATTGTTAATACGTAACACGATTTACCTGAGCATATACCGGACATACCGGGATCCGTAAGGCACGGATGTATGGAATTCGAGAAAGGCTTAAGGGGAAAAAGCAGATTATGGGTGCGAAAAACCGTCTTCAGCCGAATTTCCTGAAGCGCTTTAAAATTGTCCGGATATTGCCGACGGCACTGTTCTTTTCATGGACCGCCCTTTCATTCGGCGAGTCATCAGTAGCGGACAATATGGCGCGAAAACATCTTACTTTGGATGAGATCGTCATAACCGTAAGGGCCGATCCGGAAACCACGGATACTGTCATAGGTACCAAAATTATCGAACAGGGCAGAAATATCACTATCCCGGACGCTATTATGTCCGAACCCGATATCGATCTCAAACGCAGGGCCTTGATAGGCGACACAACCGACAACCTGTCCATAAGAGGCTTTTCCGGAAACCGTATCCTGCTCAACATCGACAGCCGTCCGGTCAACGCCTCGGGAGCTGTAGGCGGATACTATGTTGATTGGGGAACGATCCCGCTGGACAACATCGAAAAAATAGAGCTCATCAGGGGCGGAAGCTCCCTGCGCTATGGGAACAATGCTCTGGGCGGCGTTGTCAACGTGATTACCAAAATGCCGACGGAAAAGCCTGCTCTGACATTTTTCGGGACTTATGGCGGCGGCGAAGGCATCCATCCCGTGCAGAACTATCGTTTGACGCACACCTACAAAGTCGGGCCGATAGGCTATTCGCTTTCGGGGAGCTACCAGAAAGCGGACCCTTTTCTCTGGAATAATGATTTTGAGGGCAAAAACCTGGCCGCTTCAATACACGCGGATATGCCGTTTCACGGGATAGCATCATTCGGCTTTCAATATGCCGATTCCCGGAGGGGCTTTGTCCGTGCAAACCGGATGTCGGACAATCCGGATGAGCCGGATTTTAATGAAAAACTGAACGACGATTTTCCGCTCGCATTCGGGGAAACGTTCAACCCGTATTCGGGAAGCGCCTTTATGCCCGGTTCCGGCGCAAACTGGGACAAGAGGAAATATTATCTCGATTTCGGCTATTCGCAGCCGATCCATGATGCCCTGCTGGAGATAGCGGTTTATAAGAATTTTGAAAATCGCAAAGAGAAAAACTATGCGTCCGGCGCCATCAACAATGCGTATACCGACGGCGAACTAGTTCTTGACAGGGATGTAGCTTCAGACCGTTCCTATGGCGGCAGCCTTGAATTGATAAAGCCCCTGGGCAGTCATGAATTGTTCGTCGGCGTAGAGCATAAAGTCCTGGCCTATGGGGATACGGACACGAATTACATAGATATGACATACAACAGCGCCCCATGGGTTGCACTCGAGGATCTTTCCTACAAGCCATCGTCCGAAGGCGTGTCGTGGGGATTTTATGTCCAGGATACCTGGGAGATTTCCGGACACTGGCTGATGACCGGGGGGCTCAGGTACGACCGTTACAGGAACAGGTCGATCAACGGCAACTCTTCACCCGAGCTGGAAGACAAAGCCCTGGCGCCCAAATTAACGGCAACCTACCGGATCACGGATGCGGATGCCCTGACAGGATCGGTATATTGGGCGTTGCGAACGCCGGGACTCCCGGAAACCTACTGGTGGGCGGAAGGAGCGACCGGGGGGAATCCTGTTCTAAAGCCGGAAAAAAACCGCGCATTGGAACTTTTATATCGCCACAGTTTCTCCAGAACGAACTTCGTGCGGTTTTCTTCATATTACTACGATGTAGACAATTACATTATGTTCCGCTTCGATCCCAGCTGGAGAGGCGTTTATAACATCGACAAAGCCAGAATTTACGGCGCATCACTGGATGGAAGAGCGAGGTTCGCAGATTGGGCTTCCGGAAACGCAGCCATCACCTGGCAGAAATCGAATAAAGAGGGCGACATTTACGATACGGCAGGATTGTCCGACGAGATTGATTATCTGCCCGAATGGAAAATCAACGCCGGTGTGGAATTCAGGCTACCCTATCATTCGTTTTTCAATGTAACGGTGCGATATGTAGGCGAGAGCCGGACAATTTACGCGTATAGCGGCGGATGGCCCGCGGAGCAGCATTTTAAACTCGTTAAATTGGATCCGCATGTCACGACCGATATTAACCTGAAGATTCCGCTGAGCGAAAGTATTGAGTTGGGCGGCTATGTGGAAAACCTTTTCGATCGGAAATATGAAGAGCAGTTCGGGTATCCCATGCCTGGGATTATTGCCGGCGCTTCACTGAAATTGAAGATTCTGGATTAATCGATGACCGATACACGCAGCAAAAGACCTCTTCAGCAGGATAAATTCGACGCATTCTGGGAACGCATGGCACTGCACTATCCGCTGCCTTTTGAGGACAGGACACTTGAAGATACCCGAAAGGTGTTTTCTCTTGTTCGAGACAAAGGAGTGGAATTTTCAGGAACGAGCATCCTCGATATCGGCTGCGGCAACGGCATTTATGCCCTGCCGCTTGCCGGAGAAGCGGCTATGGTAACCGGTCTCGACGATTCGGAGACCATGATTGCGCGCATGACGGAAGTCGTGGAAATGGAACGTATTCGGAACGTGCGCGCTGTCAAGGCGGCGTGGAAAGACATCGATATAGCCGCCCGCGGATTTGAGAAGGCATTCGATATAGTGTGGATATCCATGAGCCCTGCGGTCCAGACGGCGCAGGATTTCGAGCGGATGGAGCGATGCGCGCGAAAGTGGTGCATCTACATCGGCTGGGGCCGGAAAAGGAAAAACGCGTTTATGGAAGAAATCTTCGGCCTGCACGGCATGCAATATGACCCGCCTCCGGGCGTGGGGGCGGCATACGACATTCTGGCTTCCATGGGGAAAACTCCATCTCTGGATTATTTTGAAACCTCATGGGAATGGACGGGACCGGCCGAGGAGGCCCTGGAGGATGCGGTATGTTTTATCGAAATGCAGGGCGGGAAGGCGCGTCGAGACCTGATCCGGAAGACTCTGGATCGCCGTCGGAAGAATGGTTTGATTCACCACGTCACCGATGTCGAAGAGGGTCTCCTGGTATGGCCTGCCGGATAGACTATTTTTAAGAACTTCGTTTTATGACTGGAATCCATGCCTATCATGCCTTTTTCAGCTATACAGGATACAGGAAATCAAGATAATGTACGCCCCGAATCCATTACCTCCGACTACCTGAAGTATTTCCATCGGAAACTTCTGCTGCTGATTTTTCTGATCGCCGCAATTCTTCTTGTCGCCGTTCTGGCGATATCTCTGGGGGCATACGATATCCCCGTCAGGGATGTATTGCGCGCCCTGGCCGGAAATGCGGATGACACTGCCGGTGTGGTGATTGCCAATATCCGGTTACCGCGCGTAATCGCCGCCGTCGTTTGCGGATGGGGCCTGTCGCTATCCGGATTGAGCATTCAGTCCCTGCTTAAAAATCCGCTGGGGGCGCCATCCACACTGGGCATCAGTCAGGGAGCGGCCTTCGGGGCAGCGGCTGCCATTGTCGTTTTTGGCGCCGAGACATTTTCAGTCACGGCTTTCGCTTTCGGCGGAGCCTTGGCGGCCACCGCCATTGTGCTTGTATTGTCCGGATTGAAGCGTCTGCCATCCGAAGCCGTTATCCTGGCCGGCGTAGCCCTTTCATCTCTGTTCGTTTCGGCTACGATTCTGATCCAGTACCTGGCAACGGAGACCGAATTGGCCATGGTCGTTTTCTGGACATTCGGCGATGTAGCCCGGTCCAACTGGAGCGAAATCGGGCTCATGACCGGTGTAGTCCTCCTGGCGTCGGTTTACCTTACGGCAATCCGGTGGGATCTTAATGCTCTCGCCTCGGGAGAGGAAGCGGCCAAAGGACTGGGCGTAAATGTAAACAGAATCCGGGTTGTGGGCATGGCGGCAGCGGCATTGGTAGCTGCAATAGCGACAGCTTTCCTCGGCGTCATCGCTTTCATCGGCTTGATAGCTCCGCATATGGCACGGCGCCTGGTCGGGGACGATCACCGTCTGTTGATTCCCTTCTCTTCGGTACTGGGTGCATTCCTGCTGCTGACGGCCGACACTGTCGGGAAGACGGTTATCGGTTCCGGAGTACTGCCCGTGGGAGTTATCACGTCGTTTTTGGGAGCGCCAATGTTCCTTTACCTGCTTGTTAGAGGATATCGATGAAGCTGAAGGTCGACAATATTGATTTTGCCTACAACAGCCATCCCGTGCTGTCGGATGTGAGTTTTACACTGGACCGCGGACAGGTTCTGTGTGTCCTTGGAGTCAACGGTGCGGGTAAATCCACCCTGCTCAAATGTCTGAACCGCATTCTCAAACCTAAACGAGGATCGGTCCTTGTGGAAGGCGATGACCTGCTCCTTATGAGCCAGAACGATATCGCCCGGCGCATGGGCTACGTACCGCAGAAACACCCGGAAACAAGCCTGTCGGTTTTCGAGGCGGTTCTGATGGGCCGCAAGCCTTACATACGCTGGTCGATTGCCGCAGACGATTATACGCTGGCGGAAAACATCATAAAACGGATCGGCATATCGCATCTGGCCATGCGACCGGTCAGCGAACTGAGCGGAGGCGAGCTTCAGAAGGTAATCATCGCCCGGGCGCTCGCGCAGGCTCCTTCAATCCTTCTTCTGGACGAACCAACGAGCAATCTCGACCTGAAGAACCAACTCGAGGTTGTGGACCTGATTCGCAGCATTATCGAAACCCAGGGCTTGTCGGCCGTGGTTGCAATCCACGACCTGAATATCGCCATCCGGTTTGCCGACCTTTTCGTTTTCCTGAAAGAACACAGAATCCATGCGGTAGCCTCCAAAAAGGAACTCAACCCCGAAATTATCCGGCAGGTTTACGGCGTCGAGGTTACTCTGAAGGAATTCGACGGCCATACCGTTGTAGTGCCGATGAAATGAGGAAAGTGAATGAAAAAGAGTATCGCCGTATGCAGCATTGCCGCTGCTCTGTCCGTCTCTCTGGTCTGCGCGGCTGAACGCACTGTAACAATTACGGATATGTCCGGGCGGCAGGTGAATGCCCCTTTTGATCCGGACCGGATTGTCTGTATCGGGCCCGGCGCTCTACGATTAATCGTGTACCTGCAGGCCGTGTCAAAAGTCGCCGGCGTGGAAGACATGGAAAAGTTGAATCCAGGCGGCCGGCCCTACTGGATTGCCCATCCGGAACTTGCCGGCTTGCCGCGTTGCGGACCCGGCGGCCCCGCCGGCATCAATAAAAAACCGGATCTGGAGGCCGTACTTACGGTAAAGCCGCAGGTAATATTCTGCACCTATATGGATGCCTCACTTGCGGATGAAGTGCAAAAGACATTGGGCATTCCTATAGTTCTGTTGAGCTATGGCGATTTCGCAACATTTGATGAAGCCGTTTACGATGCCATGCACATTGCCGGTAGAATTCTAAACCGCGAGAACCGGGCTGATGAGGTTGTGGCCTATATTGAATCCCTGAGAGATGACCTGCGTAAACGGACCGAAGATATCCCCGAGCAATCAAAAACTTCGGTCTATGTCGGCGGCATCGGGTATCGAGGCTCCCAGGGCATTGAAAGTACCGAGCGACAATATATTCCTTTTGAATGGTTAGGCGCCAAAAACGTTGCCGGGGATGTTGATGCCGCAGTCGGCAGTCACATCGCCATGGACAAGGAAATGTTGTTGATGCTGAACCCGGACGTTATTTTCATTGACGGCGGCGGATTGATTCTTGTGAAGGAGGATTACCGCAAAAAGCCCGTGTTTTACAATGCCCTGAAAGCATTCTCCAGCCGCAGGGTCTATTCGCTGCACCCGTTCAACTGGTACACGACCAATATCGGTACGGCATTGGCCGACGCTTATACAATCGGAAAAATCCTGTATGAAAAACAGTTTGAAGACATCAATCCCCGGGAAAAGGCTGATGAAATATATACCTTCATGATCGGAAAGTCCGTAAACGAAAGCATGGAGAAAGATTACGGTTCCAACGGGCGGAAAATCACGTTTTTGCATTGATTAGCCGAACGCCGTTATGAATGATTTCAACTTCATGTTCAGAGAATTTTTAATTATCCTCTCTTCCACCTCGGGCTGCTGTTATTATTGACACATGACAATCAATATTCTGGTACGAGGCAGCGGCGATGTCGCTTCCGCCGTGGGACACATTTTATTCAAGGCCGGATATAAAGTCGCCCTTCACGATTCCCCTCAGCCTTCCGCCACCCGGCGCAGGATGTCTTTTTGCGAGGCTGTTTTTGACGGGAATGCCTCTCTGGACGGAGTGAATGCTCAGCTTGTCAACGATGTCATCGAATTAAAGGCCCGGCTTGATCATCCTGACCTGATCCCCATAACCATCCAGGATTTATCAGACATTCTTTCGGCCCTGCAGCCGGAGATACTGGTTGACGCCCGCATGAGAAAGCATGACCAGCCTGAAATCCAAATCAACCTGGCTCCTTTTACGATAGGATTGGGACCCAACTTTACCGCCGGTGTAACGGTACATGCCGCAGTTGAAACCGGATGGAATGAAGATCTGGGGAGAGTCCTGTGGAACGGATCGACACGGCCCCTGGAGGGCGAGCCGCAGAAAATAGCGGGCCATGCCCGGGACCGCTATGTGTACGCTCCGGTTGCGGGAATATTTCGAACAAAGCTGAATGTGGGGGACATGGTTGCCGCCGGCCAGGAAGTAGCCCGCATAGGAGATACTTCCCTCTGTGCAAACATAAACGGCATGCTGCGAGGACTCACGCATGACGGCGTTCCGGTCGCACGGAAGACGAAGGTCATAGAAGTGGATCCACGCGGAGAAAAAGCGCAAATCAGCGGGATCGGGCAACGTCCGGGAAGAATTGCCGAAGGAGTGTTGGAAGCGGTGGACTCATGGATAGAAAAAATATCAAAATAACGGTCCTATAATCAGATTATAGTTCATGGCTATATTCAGCACTCAGTGCCCATAAAATTGTGTCAGAAAAGGAAAATTTTAATGGAAGACCTCAAAGAACTGTTGGAAATCGGCGTGAAGTTTCATGGTCATAAATGCCCGGCCATGCCCATGGGACTGCGGGCTGCAATGGCGGCCATGAATGTCCTTAGCGTCGAGCGTTCAAAGGATAAAGAGCTTTTTGTGATTGCCGAGACCGGCAAGGGGCATGCCGCGGGGTGTTTTCTGGACGGCATTATGACCGCTACCGGCTGCACTTACGGCAAATCCAATATTGAAAAGCGTTATTTCAATAAAATGGCTTTTACCCTGATCGACCGACAGACCGGTCGAGCTGTGCGTGTATCGCTCAAACCTGATTTTTTCGAAAAAGCCCTGGCGTCGCCCTTTGTACAGCAGCGCAAAGAAGGAGTGCCGCCTCAGGATATCGCGAAGGAAATAACCGATCCTCTCGTTGAACGCATCCTGTCTATCGACGAGAGTGCTTTCCTGGACATCGGCGAAGTGCATCGGTTCGCTATTCATAAAGACAAGGGTATTTTCACGGCAAAACGCTGCGCCGCCTGCGGTGAACTGACATTTGCCGACAAACTTCGCGTTACAGCCGACAATCGGCTGGTTTGTATCCCCTGCTCAGGCTACGCCGATTGAGTTTAACCAAAAGGACGGGAAGCCAAGGACCAACGCGCTGCATCGGAGTTGAAAATCGTCGAGCAAACGCCTCCTGTCGCCGAGCCGTCCACAGGAGTTGACGGTGCCTATCCATACTTTGATAATTCTGTTCTTTGTTTTCTTGGCTATCTCCGCAATCTTTTCAATGTTCGGACAGGGCGGCGGCGCTTTTTATGTTCCAATGCTTCTGGCTCTTTCCGTGCCTATGTATGTAGCCGCCGCGACGAGTCAGATACTGATAATGGTCGTTTCCATTTCATCTATTCTGGTTTTTGCCAAAGCAAGGATCGTGGATTGGAAGCTGGTGCTATGGATCGAACCTCCCACTATCGTCGGCGCTTTTCTGGGCGGGTACTTTTCTCCTTATTTTCCGACAGGCTTTTCCAGGCTGTGCTTTGCCGGAGTGCTCCTGATCGGCTCATACTATATGTACAAACCGCCCAAAGCGACGGTGGAGGCGCCCTCCGGCGCGAATCATTGGTGGCGGTGGCGGTCCGATAAAGTGGCGGTGCCCTATACGTTAAACGTGCCTGTACTTATTCCGATCATGGCCCTGTCCGGATTTGTCGCCGGCATGCTGGGTGTCGGCGGTGGTTTGCTCAAAGTGCCTGCCGCTGTCGTGCTCGGTGGCGTTCCCATGAGTATTGCAGTCGGAAGCTCGTCGCTGATGATCGGATTAACCGCATTGACCGGCTTCGTCGGTCACCTGCTTCGAGGTCATTTCGATCCCTTACTGACAATTGTTTTGTCGGCCGGTGTTTTGATCGGATCACAGATAGGACCACGCATTGCTATAAAAACCGACCAGCGCCAACTCAAAAAATATTTTGCCATGCTGCTTGTAGCAATTGCCATCTGGCTCATTTACGGAGTTTTGCGAGCGGGTTCCCTGCAGGGTTGAAAAAGAAAACGGTGGGTTCGGATGAAAAATGTCAAGCAGACAGACAATTGGAACTCTTTGTATTCATCAGCCTTGCCGCGATAGCAGTAGTCCCTGCTCCTTCCGCATATTTTCACTCGTGAATGAACGGTGCCGCTCACTTGTTGGCATACGCGGGAAAGTGGCTGGGAGATCGCGATCCCATGGATCAGGGCGGTAAATGGTACGCCTGGCAGGACTTGAACCTGCGACCTACGGTTTAGGAAACCGTTGCTCTATCCACCTGAGCTACAGGCGCACACTTCTTTTTTTCAAACACTTAGAGGAAAATTAGGGTACCACAGTATTGCCTGCGGTGTCCATATGGTGCCCATCACTTGAATGAGCAACGGGCTTCCAGTGCCTGACATTTGTGGGAGAAACAA
>CAZPHK010000065.1:0-23354 GCA_964586015.1 uncultured Acidobacteriota bacterium
GGAGGCGTGGGTACGCCGATTTTCCTGTTCCCGACCTGGCAGATTTTCAACGGCTGGTTCGGCGCCCAGGGAGCGGAAGGATCTTCGATCAAATCCACGGTCGTCTGTTTCCCGGTCCGGCCGGATTCCTCCTGTATGGCGAAAATCTGTTCGACCGGCACTTCCAGTATTTCCGAAAGTCGAAGCGCGACAAGAGTGTTGGGGACGTATTTATGCGCTTCAATGGCGTAAATCGTCTGGCGGGTCACTCCGACTCTGGATGCCAGTTCCGCCGCCGAGATGCCGCGAAGCTGTCGGATTTCGGCTAATTTGTTTTGCACCTGCATCGGAATCTTCTCCCGGAGAAAATGCCCTGGACGCTTTTTCTAATAATAGCGGTCGAATGTCCATAATGTCATGTATAAAAGACAATTGGGAGTAAAAACGTCGTATAAACGTTAGAACGTTTAACGTCGAACTTTCAACTTTCAACGTTAAAAGTTAAAACGTTCAGCATGTTGCTGGACGACAATTTGTTTATCCTACGAGTCTTATCCGAAGGTTGAGGGAGCGTTTCTGCCCGCCGGCGAATTTCAGAAAATTTGGAGAATCGATATTGTTGACCACGCTGTCCGGATTTTCCCGGCTGATCAGGTTGATGATCGTAAACCTGACGGCCCATTGTCTCGTAAGAAACTTGAAGCGTTTTTCCACCCCTGTATTCAAACTCATATAATCCGGGTATCGCATCCGGTTGGCCGTCCCCACAACCTGCTGCCGTTCGTTTACCACCGAGAAGGGAAAACCGGTCCGGTATTCGAAAAAATAGCTCAGCAGAAGGTTCCAGAAAGGGGCCGGCGCCCAGCCTGAAGACACAAAACGATTGGGTGTGTCCCAAACGGGCTGCCCGGATTCCTGGGGCGAAAAAACAAGCGTATCGAGGGTGTAGTCGAATACCCTGTTGGTCCAGGTGCTGGAGCGTGTGTAATTGGCCGTTAAGGAGGCCTTGTCGCTGAACGAGTGCTGAAATGAAACCTGGAAGGACCGGTAGCGGTCCCGACGGTTGTTCTCGAGTACAAATACGTTTTCGGACGGACCGGTTTCCGCTTTATCGTATGCAAGACCCAGCCTGCCGTTGCGCTGGGTGTAGTTGATTTTGAATACGGAACGTTCTCCCAGTTTCTGCTCCCATCCCGCACTGGCGGTATAAAAACGGGGCTGTCTCAGGTACCTGTCTAACATCAGGAATCGGCTGGCTATGGGATAAGGTTCCAGCGGGGAACCGGCGGGGTCATAGAAAGTGTCGAAGCGGAGCTGGTCGTGGACGGGACCCAGCATGTCCAGGGTCAGCGGCTGCTGGAAAATTCCCCATGCTATTGTGAGTTTGGTCCGATCGCCGCCGAAAGGCAGAAGATTCACGGCCAGGCGCGGCGAAACCAGGTGGCGTTGAAGGAGTCGGCTCCAGTCTTCCCTCAGGCCTAGTTGAAGTACAAGTTTCTTGACGATGCTCCACGTGTCGTGCATGTAGAAACCGACGGACGTGTTCCCCAGACGGAATTCCGGAGCGCCGGTAAACTGCGTATGCTGCGCCAGGCTGTCGTCCGCTCTCAAGACCTGTATCTCATTTCGCGTTGCCGTATGTGTCCAGGAAACCGTGGATGCATTGAATCCGAACTGAAGATCGTGAGACCCATACCAGCTGCGAGTCGGCAGCGTCATGTTTCCGTATCCCTGCCAGCGCCGCATTTTCTGGCGCAGGGCTTCATAATGGTTGCCGGCCGATCCTTCTGGCGTGACCTGGTAAGGCAGGGACCCGTGCGGCAGCGTTTCATCGTGACTGTAGTCGGCCGCTATTCCCAGTTCAAAGAACACGCGTTCGGTCCACATTTGTTGTCTGAGAGAGAAGAACGACCGATAGGCTTTCAAGTTTCGCGTCGTGGATATCGGGGAATAGGGATTCAGTCCCAGGTTGGATGCATTCCGCTGGTTATAGAGAAAATTCCCCTGGATCGCGTAATTCGGAGTCAGTTTTACCTGTGTGCGCAGCATGTTGTCGCCGGCCCACTGGCTGATGGAATCCTCTTCGTCGGGCAGATCTTCCACAAAGCTCAGAGTGCGCTGCAGGCTGAGGGCGTCGGAGAACCAGGCCCTGCCTTTGCGAATGGGCCCCGAGAGTGTCAGGCGGGGATACCAGCTCGTCAGTTCAAGTCCGTCCTCCACGCTGATTCCGGGCAGAAAATCCGTTGCGCCCGCCCGCCAGCGATCGTCTCCCGAAGATGTGTCGATCGAAAGAACTCCCGCTCCGCCGTTGCCGAAACGCGTGCCGAACCGTCCGGATTCCACTTCAATATTTTGTACGCTGTCCACATTGATTCGAACGGAAAGGTTCCCGGTTACAGGATCGCCGATATCAAAGCCGTCCAGAAGATACTGCGTTTCCCGTGTGCGTCCTCCCTCAATGTGAAGACGGCCCTCGTTGTCGCGCACGACTTCGGGAAGGACCTGCAGGCTGCTTCTCAGGTCGTAGGTCGATTTTACGGGGATATCCCGGATCTCCCGGGCGATTAACGTATTGGAGTGGGAAGTTTCCAGGGGTTTAATGCTTTCGGAAGAGGAGTAGACGTCCGTCTGTTCATGGAGCTCGAATTCATGATTTACGGTAAAGCTGAATTCATTAGTCCCATCCCTTAACAGGATTTTCTGATCCTCCAGGCGGAAGAAACCTATTTTGTTCAGACCGACACTGTATTCGCCCGCCGCCGGCAGATCCAGTTCGAATAGTCCGGATGCATCCGTCTGGATTCGGTGCGTCGTGCCGGAATCGGGCTCTATCGTAACATCGAGATCCGCAACCGGCATCCCGTATTCATCCACAACGGTTCCATGGAGATGCACCGGACTGTTCTCGCCCGCAAATAAACCGGCCGGCAGTGTCGGGGCGAGCAGAAGCGCCAGTGCCGCAATAACAGAGAACAATGCAGCGGCTTTTCCAGTATGTGCGGGAACAGGCCTATGGTCCAAGAATGCCTCCGTGTTTCGAGTCCTGAGTAGTAATACTCGCTGGAAAATAATGCTTCTGACGGCGATATTCCCGAAACGGGACGTGCTGAATGTGCTGATTCGGGTTTTGAGAGTATATCAGAAAGAGTCCCGTTTGCTTATGAGCCACTTGATTAAATTATGGCTGGAGAGTTGGTCCTTGATACAAAATATTTTCGTAATCGTGTTTCCGGCCCGGAAAGGAACCGAAAAAGCCTGTTTTTCCTTTTATGATAGGCTGCTTTACTTTCAGAACTGCCTTTGAAACTGCCTTCCGAAATGCTAAATTAAAGGACGTGGCACCGAGCCGTTTGCGATCCATATGTGTAGTTGCTGCAATACCATAGAGTGCGCCCATAGCTCAGTTGGATAGAGCATCTGCCTTCTAAGCAGAGGGTCGCAGGTTCGAGTCCTGCTGGGCGTACCAAATATATCAATGAGTTAGGCGGATCTAAACGGTCCGCCTTTCTTTATGTCCACACAGATGTCCACATGAAACGTGTTTTGTCGTTTCCCCTTTAGATTCTAAATTTCCCCAAAATTCCAATCCTGCCTAGGACAAATCCAGACAATCCAATAGCCAGTTCGGGAGTTGCCGAGAATCCAAAATATCCAGGAATCGATTCCTGCCATACAAAGGGGGGTGTCTAGTTGTCGTTATTAGGACGGGATGGAATGCAGGAGCATGTTTTGGACGATGAGTGAGACCTAAAAGAATAAAATTCAAACCAGCCAAAAAAATTATTAATTAGGCAGTCATATCTGCCCAAACATACTAATTCCTTAGTAGTTTCCAAAGCCTCTCCAGAATTCGCTTACCCTTCAATGTTCGATCAATGTTAGAATTTGCTAATAATCGACAATCAAGAATTTATTATTAGCGCGGCGAAGTTCAGGAGGTATCGACGGAAAAATGATAAACAGATACCGTCATTATCGAAGATGCAATAAATTTTGTTACATCCTCATCAATTTCCTTCCATTCGTAACCCTCCTCCTAGCACAGGATAATTTATCCAATGATACGACGTCCTATTTTCCTTCAGATGCCTTGCTTTTCACCGCAGTCGAGACTCTCATAATGGAAGAAGAAACCGAGCATTTATGCGTCCTGATTTATGACGGTAATAATATAAAAAACATTTCAGAGGCAGTTCACAGTGCCTTAATAGAGAAATATCCAAATTTTTTCACTGATTGCGATGATAAACTTTTCATCATTGGTCCCTTAAAGAAAACAAACGATCAAGAATTAATATTGAATATTGGTCATTACCAACAAGATTCTCCCTGTAGATACAAGGTCACAAAGAAGGGAGAAGCGTGGCAATTGAAGAAGGAGCCATGTATTGTTTTGTAAATTCGATATTCTGCAATGACGGCTTTCTGGAATCGCTCCATAGCTGCTCAGGCTATTATGCTCAGTGGAACAAAATTATGATGCTGTCCAAACTATTGATGAAAGTAACCTTGTTAATTTGCCTAGTTATTCCTGCTTCGATTTTAGGACAAGAGTGTACTGAATCGATAGAATCTTTGAAGAAAGCAGCTGAAAATGGTGATACTAATGCGCAATATAAATTAGGATATAAATATTTTTTAGGCGACGGTGTTACCAAGGACTACTCTAAAGCCATGGAATGGTCCCGTTTGGCTGCAGAGAAAAGAGAACCTACATCTCAATTCGTACTAGGAGTAATGTATGAATATGGACAAGGAGTCGATCGGGATAGTGCTGAGGCTGTGAAATGGTATCGTTTAGCTGCGGAGCAGGGACATATTGCTGCCCAGGTCAATCTTGGAGTGATGTATTTAATCACTGAGGACTATTCTGAAGCCATGAAATGGTTCCATATGGTGCTGAACAGGGGCGTGCCGATGCTCAGTATCAACTAGGGTTAATGCTCTACAAAGGTACGGGGTGCGTTAAGGACTTAATTCAGGCACATATGTGGTTAAACCTTGCCGCTACTAAGTACAAAGGTGAAGTTCTTGAAATGACCGAAAGGCTTCTTGAATCAACCGAAGATAAAATGACCTCTGAACAAATAGGGACAGCTCAAAAGTTAACCAAAGAATGGATGGATAAACATAAGAATATGGAAGCAAAATGACCGAACCTAGACGCCTCCTTTGCACCATGACCTGCCTTGAATGGCTGCGTAACCTTGATTATGGGGGAGTCCATGCCTGAGTATTCTGGAGGACCGTTCAGAAGACGAACTAGGCTTAGGACAAAACTGCCATGGTTTCTAATCAATATTGGGATAGCATCAAAAGGAAAAGATTGTGAACTCGTAGGTGGACATCACGAATGGTACAACATAGATAATAAGAATAGTGGTTGCTACCATTGCGAAGTCGTAAAACCGGGTCAACTCTGGAAAATAGAGGAGTATTTTATCCCTGATATTTTGCATTGAAGTCTCATTGGTTCCGAAAGGATATTATATGAAAAAGCGAATTGCTATTGCATGTATCCTGTTATCTGCCAATCTTATTAGTGCTTCATTTGTGTGCGCTCAATCGTCTGAGGAACCCGCTGCTGCATTAAAAGAACTTCCGATACCCGTTGAGCTTAAGGATGAGATCACCAGGATTTCAGAAGTAGGTAAGATGATTTACGTGCTCGATAAAGCCGCGGCAATCGCTACAGATTCTCTCTTAGAGCACGTTGCAGACCCTAAAAAGGCGGGTGTTGCAGGCTACCTTCCATTTCTAGAAGGCACGGAAGACGGAACACCAAAGGACAGTTACCTCGTATCGTTCTTTACATCCGACACTCCGCCCCGTATCGCCTATGAGGTTCGCGTCGCATTCAATAAACCTCCTGCTTTTAATGCCTACAATCCGCCCAAGGAAGCAGTCCCCGGATTTGAATTATTCGTTCGTGCAAGACAACTTGCAGTCGCGGAGATACCTGAACTGATGCAACCGATCAACCCACTGATAATCCCGGCTGAAGCATACGGAGAAAAAGGAATACTAGTTTACCTACTCGCTGGTAGCAGCAAGCCGGATGTAGCGATTTTCGGGAAACACTACCGTGCACTCGTTTCAATGGACGGCAGGCGAATAGAGTATATGAAGCCGCTTTCCAAGGGAATCCTTGAAACTCCGACTCGCGGTCCGAATGGAGAAAAACCCAAGGCATTAGTGGTTTCACATCTGGTAACCGACTATCCTCTGGAAACACATGTCTTTACGAGTTTACTACTGGGCCTGCCTGTTTATGTAATAACAAACCGCGGGATATGGTGTGTAGACGGTGACAAAATAAGATTTGTCGATGACAAGCCACCGGATAACTTGAACCGATGAAACCTATAAGGCATCCTCTGCATCACGGCCTGATTCCATTCCTTATGGAAAATTTAAAAATCTATGGGATGGCTATGATGGATACGATTAAGCTCAGCATGCTGATTATTTTGATATTTTTCATGGCTTGCGGCCCGGTTCCGGATATGCCGGAAAGTCAGGTAGAAATTACAGAACCTGATACGGAGAGTTCTGTGGAAATATCCGAAACTCCAGCCTCTTTGCCGGATATGCCGAAAATCCTGGAAGACGATATGGAGCCTGACAAGGTGAATCCCGTGGAAGTATCCGAAACTTTAGCTTCTTTCATTAAATGTGCTCAGCAGGCGGAAATGGCTTCAGACGATCCGGAAAATCTCTGTCATGGAATAACAAACTCGTATAACTGTTCAAAAGCCATAGAAAATGGTTTTCTCAAAATTGGCCTGCCCGGTGTTCAGCGAAACAAAAATGAACTTATAATCCAAATTGATAACGCCAAGCCTGTTACTTTTCAGAATAAACGACCTGACGATATCTATGATATCTCTGATGCTTTGTACAGCTACAGGCAGTACTACCCGGAAGTGCACTGTCATCTCATCGAGGGTAATTACTATGAGGGTAATAATTATTTTCTAATCGATGGACAAAGCGGAATAAAAACGGATATGCGTGCAGTTCCCGTTCTTTCTCCCGACGCAATGCGATTCGTTGCTGCATCCATTGACCCTATAGGATACATTCCAACCGGAGTGCAGATTTGGCGCAGGGCTAAACAAGGGCTCAAACTGGAATACGACTCCTTGAAACGCCTTAGCATGAAATTCCCCATATGGGGACTTGATAATCCCAGATGGTTGAATCCTAGTAGCATTCAGTTTGATCGCATAGAAATATCGAAAAATTATGAGCGGCACGTTTCGAAGAAAGCAGTGGTGGCAACACTCGGATCCAACGGTTGGGATTTTATGGATCATGACAGGGAGAAATAACGAAAGCCTTCAAATGTTTTGATTGCGGATAGACTGCTGAAAGGAAGAACAAATACATCTTTTTAATGGCTCGTTCACAACCAATATCCGCCCTTTGGATTGTGATAAGGTGTTTAACGATATTTCCTTCCGATGTCCTTGATCGAAATCCCTAGCCAGGCGTATGGGATGATTTCCTCCTGGGTGTGGTTTTCGCCTGGAATTTCCCTTTCTCCCTCCATTCCATCCGCAATTATAAGCCCAAGCTCCATCAAGATTTAAAAAGATTTCAGTAATTCATTCCAATGATAATGGCGGGTGCTTGTAGATATACCTGCCCAGGTCTTCCTAAAAAGACCGGTACTTTTCGGGGGAGAGGGCTGTGTCTTTGTCAATGACTTTGTTCATTCATACGATCATGATGTCTATCCTTCCGTTAGGCTTTTTCTCCATACTGTCTGATTAGAATTCCCCCCCGATAAATCTGTAATTCAGAACAATCAAGAAGCTTTTCAAACCTCAAGCCAACGAGCTCTAAAACCTTGATCCGAAACTTAATTATCCCTCAACAGCCTGGTGTTCGTGTAAGATTCCATGATGAATATTGTTCAATATCTGTTACTGATCCAGTTTCTCTTCATTATACCCGCTATCCCGCCCAATAGTGATATTGACGGCGATGGGTTGGACGACCAATTTGAACAGCTGGTCCTGGAAAGGTTTGTCCCAACATGGATGTTAAGTGCAAAAGAGTGCGATAGCCTGCCGGCGGAATTCCATCCGGGAAAACAGGCTCCGCAATTATTGGCAAAAAACGGGACAATTTACGGGCAAGTTTTTCCGATAGATCTTCCCGGGAAGCCCGGCATCTTTATCGAAATTCATTACTACCATTTGTGGAACAGGGATTGCGGTCTGAACGGGCATGCGCTGGATGTCGAACATGTGTCGACACTGCTGTCCGCTGAAGAGCTTAAGGCTCCCATAATAGAATGGGAATCTGAATACTGGTATGCTGCCGCACACGAGGACACGGTCTGTGACTCCAGTCATGTCGCTGAGAGTTCTTCTCTCGATGCCGAACGGCAAGGTCCGACAGTATGGATTTCAGCGGGGAAACACGCATCTTTCCTGGACAGGAATTTATGCGGTGGCGGTTGCGGCAGTGATGATTGCAGCGAGATGAGGCCTGTTGAGATTCCTAAGCTCGTCAACCTCGGAGAACCGGGGGCTCCCATGAACGGCGCTTCATGGGCCCAATGGCCAGGCTGGTCTTTAGGGGCAAAGATGGAAACAGATTTTCAGGAAACGGTTCTTGCAAAATTGTATGCTGCGGAGCTGTCCGGGGTTGTTCCAGTCAACGGCTCCCGCTCTCCGGTCAAAACAACGGTTCTTATAGGTGCCTCCTCGGCAGAAGCCATGATTGGAGCAAACAACAAAACCAGCTCGGCGCTTTCATCTGCGAGTGGCGCAGTTGGATCATCCCTGGATAAATCAAAGGATGGTACCGGCAACTTCCTGATCCGTGCTGCGAGAGGTGTGTGGAGACTGCTGGGAGGGGGAGATGACGTAAGTTCAAAAAAGGGAGAGCGACGGTAGAATTCACTTGGATGCATTGCAGCGAATACTTCCATATGAATTTCCCAGTGTATGAATGAAGACAAACCTGCCGGGAAATCTTGCCGGCTTTAAAATATTGTTATACACACTGTTGATTTACCAGCCGAAAGTGGCCCCGAACGGTGCTTTTACCCTCATTTAGGAACCTGTTCCCGGATTGATACAACTACCTGATATGGAGTCTATCAGGTGGTTCAGCGGTTTATCCATTTATTGTGAGAAGAATATATTGAAAGGAGCAATCAAATGAGAATTATGTTCAGCTTTCTGATCGTCGGGTTCCTTCTTGCCGGGACTGTTACAGCGGGAGACGTGGAAATCGAGCCCGGTCAAAAATACCTTATGCTGAGTACGACCAAAACATCCACCTTGCAGAAGGAATTGGACCAGGCTGCCGGCCAGGGGTTCCGTATATTCATGGGTGGGCCGACGGCCGAAACCGATATGGGCGTTCTTATGGAGCGCACCGACGCTCCCGGCGCCTACAAATATCTGCTGCTGGCCACCTCAAAAGCCGGTACCATGGAGAAAGAGCTGAACGAAGCAGGCGCAAAAGGATTTAAGGCGATACCTTCAACCATTACTTTCAAAGAAAGGATGCTTGGCCCGGCGGAAATGATAATTATATTGGAACGTGATCCGGACGAAACAAAATGCTATGAGTACAAACTGTTTCACGCAACGGACAAATCCGTTCGCGAGAAGCTCATGGGTGAACTGGCGGAAGACTATAAAATTGTCGGGCTGGCGATGACGCCCTTTGCCGGCGCTCAGGCGATCGTGGAAAAGGAAAGTATAAAGAAAGCCGGAGGTGAAACCGCAGAGTAAACCGATGAGGAAAAGGACAAGGAGTGAATGAAGCCCCGACGCTTGTCCTATAATTTTTATAGGTTCTTTCTCCGTGACTTCTTTGCATTTTGCAAAGAAGTTTTTAAGCTATATGATATCAATCACTTGATCGATGTATTTCTTTTGTGCTGAGAGCTGAAAGCGCGCGGCCGCTTCATCAGCTTACCAAAACTTTGGTTGCGGCCAGCGGCCGGCCGCGCTAGGATGCGAAAGCTGCATTCTTACCAAAATATGCCGCTCCGTGCAGGGAGCGGGCGATTCAAATTTCCGGTAAACCGTGCTGATTGTCACACATAAAGAATGAACGCCTGACTATTATATTGTAGCTTTCAGCGTAACCAGGAGATCACATCGGTTAAAGATGCCTGTCCATTGTCCGGGATGGTATGATGACGAATCATGGATATCTACAGAAAACGCATCCACGGGTTTGTAAACTCAATTCGTCGGATCGCCGGACGTATTTTCGACGGATGCATAAAAATTAAGGAAAGGAGCTATGCGTTATGTGGAAAAAGTCTGAATCGGAGGATTCCCGCACTCAACCGGCGCCCGAACCCCATGTGTCCAGTCCACCGGCAGCCAGGGCGCCTGCCGCGCGTGTTCGGGAACACGCCACAATCGGTTCCACCATTTCGATTATGGGAGACTTGTCCGGGGAAGAGGATCTTTTAATCGAAGGAAAGCTCGAAGGAAAAATCGAATGTCGCAGTCACAGTATAACCATCGGCAAGGGCGGCCGCATCAAGGGGGACATTTACGGGAAGATCATTACAGTTGAAGGGAATGTGGAAGGCAATCTCTACGGGGATGAACAACTTAGCGTAAAGCAGTCGGGTACCGTGCGCGGAAATATCATTGCGCCGCGGGTCGCGCTGGAAGACGGGGCCAATTTCAAGGGCAGCATCGATATGAGCCCTAAGGACAGATCCCCTGTCATAGCGCCGACTCAGGACAAAGCTGCAACAGCAATAAAGGCAACATAACTTTGTGGGGACAAGGCAGGCATGACGCAGAATTCTCAGACCGAAACCGTTGTTCACAGCTCCCTGGGTCTCCGATCATTGTGCAACGCCATCCAGGATAGGGGGGCTTGTGACATATTGGAATTAGGGCCCGCAAGAAGCAGCAATATTGAATTCTGGACCCGGTTCAGCCCGACCATTTTCGTAGCGGATCTTCGTTCCAGCCTGCCGCTGCCCGTTTCCCGGTCGGAGGAGGGCGAATTTATCGAACCCGACTGGGAGAACATAATGAATCTGCCCGAAGGCCGCAGATATAACGTGATTCTTGCCTGGGATTTATTCAACTACATGGAAATTCCGGCCGTTTCCAGCCTGGTCCGTTATATGCGCAGGTACTGCGGTCCGGAAGCTCTACTGTTTGCGCTGATCTTCGACCGGCAGCAGATGCCGGAGAAAATCACGGTCTACCGGATTGTGGATGAGTCGCACCTGGCATACGAATGCTCCGGCACCGCGATGAGGCCCTGCTTAAGGCATCAACCGCGCGCAATCTCCGGTGTAATGTCGTGCTTCAGGACATTTGGATCCTATCGGCTCCGGAACGGCATGGTTGAGTATGTGTTTGCCTACGAGGGGGAAGCCCGCGGCACGGTCTCGTAGTCATGGGAACCGGGGCTTTCATCAAACAATTGCTTTCGCTTCACTGGGAAGAAGCCTGAACGCTTTCAGGCCCCAGACAAAGAGGAAGCAGATCACTCAGAACAATCCCGGCGCCTGCACAAAGCAGCTTTGCCTTTTGATAATCCGGGCCGGAATTACATTTATTGCTTGCCGCAGGTTGACGGATGAAAAGCATCTGAAGCGTTTTCCATCAGATATTTCAGACGTCCTTCATCTCTTCAGGATCCAGGTATTTTGCGAGTTGCTCGCTTTTATTTTTATGGACACCGGCGGAAAAGTATCTCTCCCAATGTCCCATTGTCCTGCTCAGCGGCGTAATTTCACCCCCTGAAGAATTTGAAAATTATTCCCGCTGGGACCTTGATCCCAAAACGGTCCGGTGGTATCAGGGACCTAAAAAAAAGCTGCACTCGCGTGTCTGTTCGGTCGGCCCACTATCGGCGGCGATATATCCGGAGGGATTGGAAGATTATGATTATGGCGTCCTTTTTTGACTCCACGGCATATACATGGGGAATCCTGCCCCTGCTTATCTTTTTCACACGCATCATTGATGTCAGTCTGGGCACATTGCGCATTATTTTCATAAACAGAAGCCTTTCGTGTTACGCCACCATCAGCGCCTTCTTCGAGGTGTTGGTCTGGCTTATGGTCCTGCGTCAAGTTTTCCAGCGACTGGACAACCCGTTGTGCTTTATCGCCTATGCCGCGGGCTATGCCGCCGGGAATTACATCGGCATTATCATCGAGAATATGGTTTCTATAGGCAAGGTGCTTATTCGCATTATAACCGGCAAACAAGCCGATGAACTCGTCGCGTATCTGCAGTCCGCGGGGTATGGCCTCACTGTCGTTGATGCAGAAGGCGCAAAGGGGCCCGTTAAAGCCATCTTCACAATTATAGAACGAAAAGACATCGAATCCATTGTGGCGATAATAAAGAAATTTAATCCGAGATCTTTCTATTCGGTGGAGGACGTGCGGTTCGTTAGTGAGTCCGTAACGCCCTATCGGCTGCCTGCTCCGCGCAGGTGGACGAATTTCTACTCCAGAATGCGAAAAAAAGTATGAGGGGCCCAAAGTCTGCAGTTCTGCATCAAAGATCCGGAGAAATCCCGAACAAGATATTTCCGTACAGGCGGCTCATCAGGGCAAGCATATCCTGATCAAACATGCTATGGAGTATTAGCCGGACTCGAGAGGTTATGCTACCTGAAGCAGTTCGATTTCAAAGTTAAGATCTTTTCCGGCCAAAGGATGATTCGCATCGAGGGTAACTTTTTTATCCGTGATCTCTTTTACTTTAACGGGAATTACGGAGCCGTCCGGCTGCTTTAGCTTCAGGTTCAGGCCGATTTTTAGTTCAAGAGCTTCAGGCAGCTTCTCGCGCTGCATTGAAAGCAATAGTTCTTCCTTTCTCTTGCCGAACGCATCGGTTGCCTTAATGTGTATCTTTTTGGATTCCCCAACTTTCATCCCGATGACGCTGTCTTCAATATCTTTGAAAACCTGGCTTCCCCCAATTACAAACTGTAACGGGCTGCGATTTTGAGAGGAATCAAAAATGTCTCCGTTATCCAAAGTGCCCGTGTAATTAATTTTCACCCTGTCGCCCGGCTTGGCTGTAGTCATAAATCCCCCTTTTTCGCTAGGGTCTCAAATAAAACACAGAGATGCAACCCGGTCAGCCTGAAATTCCGGAATTTTCGGGTTTTACACCGGGGAAAATGAGATGCTTCGTAAAAGGATGATTGGAAAGCGTTTGAAAGCAGCTTTGTTCCCAATATCCGGATCAAGGATGGAATAATTCAAACAATCGCTTTCGCTTCATTGGGAAGAAGCTTGAAAACTTTCAGGCCCCACACGAAGAGAAATCCGACCGCACCGAAAACTCCCAGTGCCTGAAGGATCTCGACGAATCCCATGGAATAGGCTACGTAGCCTTCGGGCACACCCGATCCCGTCACAAGCATGCCGGGAAACATCTCGGGCGGATGCATCAGGCCGGGCAGCACGATCACATAGCGCTCGCACAGGATGCCGAGAACTACCATTATCGATGCGATCAGGATCCACCGGACGGATTTTCCCGTTTTGTTCCTGAACAGGAGAAACATCGGAATGCAGCATCCGATAAGAATGAGGCCGATCCAGAAAAGCAGGGCGTGCCAGCCTCCGAAAAGATAGTAGATGGCCGCATCGCGCAGCTCCACCACGTAATCCCGGTAGGCGTTTTCCATAAAGAGGAAATATAGAACGACCAGAAGTATGATTGCCAGGAACCGTCCGAGCCATATTATCAGCGCGTCATCCACATGCCGGTTCGTAATTTTGAAAAGGGTGACGATGGTAATGATCATTAAGGCGGTTCCGGACGCCATCGCCGCGGCAACAAAGGCGGCCGGAAGCAGGGGCGACTCGTACAGCATGCGTGCGCCGAATCCGAATATCGCTCCGGTTCCGCTGTGGACGCAAAACGCCCAGCCGAACGCCAATGTGGCCACAAACGTCGTGGTTTTCTTTCTTTCCGTGAACAGAGCCCAAAGATAAATGACGCAGATCAGAATATGTCCGCTGTACAGCAGGGGATTGATCGAAAACATCGATTGGAGGTTGAAGTGCACAAAAGGCTGGATGAAAACCCGGTCCATTCTCCCCTGGTCGGTCAATATGGACAGCAACCCCGCAATGAGAAACAGCATCGCTATATACACGGCGATTCTTGCGAACGGCTTGTATTCCAGTTTCCCGAAAACGCCGTACAAACCGGAAATTACGAGAGATCCGGCCGACAAACCGATATAGTAAACGGCCATGACGATCTGCACGCCCCAGGGAATCCTGTTGTTCATGCCGGTGACCCAGATCCCTTTCTCTATGACATACAGCGTCGCAAGAAATCCGATCACGGCAAATGCCGCCAGAACGATCAGAAGAATGCGATATGTCCACGAATTCCCTTCGATGCTATCGAACTGAATATCCATTCTTACCTCCAGGCTGCCGGTTTTCTTAAAGACCTATATAGTAGACTTTCGGTTCGGTGCCCAGATCCTCCCGGATCCTCGTAACGGCACTTTTATCGATTAATTGGGCCACTTCGGAACTGCTGTCGTTCAGATCCCCTACATGCAGCGCGCCGCATCCTTCCTTGGCGCACGCCTCGACGCATGCCGGCATTTTGCCGACATCCAGCCGATGCGCGCAGAGGTTGCATGCTTCCGCCACGCCGTGGGACCGTTTGGGAAACTCTTTATTCGGCCAGTCCTCCGATTCTTTCATGTTGAAATAACGCGCGTTGTAGGGACAGGCGATCATGCAGTATCTGCAGCCTATGCACCGGTGGTGATCCACAATTACAATGCCGTCGTGGCGTTTATACGTAGCCTGGACGGGGCAGACCTGCGCGCACGGAGGCTTGTCGCACTGGTTGCACAGCAGGATTATGGATTTCTCCCGATTCAGGCTCTCTTTTTTGTACTGGAGCCGGGCTTTCCTGATCCAGTATATGTCGTACCGTTCGTCATTGACGAACGCTACGTTATTTTCCTCCCTGCAGGCCCGCAGGCACGCCGTGCAGTCCTCCCGGCACTTGGTCAAATCGATCACCATGCCCCATTTCCTCTTCGAGGGAGTGAATTCGATATTCGTCCAGCCTTCACTCGATGCGGACAGGACATGAAAGGCATAGGCGCCGGAGGAAGCCAGCAAGAGAGCGCCTCCAGCTGTCTTTATGAAATCCCTTCTCTCCATATCTTTTCCTTTCAGGCGGCGTTGGTTCCTTGTACGGCAATTTCATTTCGCACAGGCGCCCTGCCGATCCGTGAATACCTATTGCGGGTAATAGTGGCAATCGAAACAGTCGGGAGACAGACTCGCGGCGTTGTGGCACTTGTCGCAAAAACGCTCCCGGCTTGTGTGGCATTCGGCACATTTGGTCAAGCTGACATCGCTTCTAATCCCGTAACGGACCACTTCCTCCCGGGTCCCTCTCAGAAGTTCCCAGTGATGAAACCTCATGTAGCTGGCTTCCCGAATGCAGTCCTCCCCGTGTATTGGATCCGGCTTTTCGAGAAAATCATTGGAGGATTCCGAACTGTTATGGGTAACCTGTGAGACGACGGAGTATCCCAGCGGAACGAGTATCAGAATCGCAATGATCACGATCCATCGAGCCTGTCCCGTTTCAGCTTTATTTCCTTTCATGGCGCCCTCTCCTTTGGATTCCATCTACATTGAGGGTTGTTGCGGCTGTTTTCCTTCAGTGCGATTGTAGCGCTCGGCGCAGACCAAGGCTGCAGTGCGATAGACGATGTGGGCGAATTTGGAATACGGCATGTAGAGAAGCAGCGCGCCTGCGAAAGCAAGATGCACGAAATATGCAAGATGCCTGTGAGGTTCGAGGCGGACGAAGTGAAGCGCCTCGGTTGCGAATCCCGTCAGGGCCACAATCAGTAAAAGGCCGATCAGGCTCCAGTCCGAATAATTATTGACCCCGGTTTGCTCGCTGTTTTTCATCCGGTCTCTCAACATCAGAATGCAGCCCGTTATGAGTACGGCGCCTCCGGCATTGGCAAGGAGCTTCCACGGATTCCAGAAATTCAGAGGATATATGAACGGACCTTCTATAAGAGGATTGTAGGGAGCCGTAATAACCCACAAAGTGACGAGCACCAGCGCGAGGAAACCGAAGAACACCGCCATGTGCGACCAGTAGCGCGGGCGCGCTTCCGTACAAAGGGCGAATTTTTTATGCAGAAGGATGCTTTTCAGGGCGGCTGCGACGCTGGGGATCAGCTTTTTTCTGGGCATGCCCGATTCCGATTGGCCGGCGGTGGCTTTCATCTTCTTCCATAAACGCACGACTCCTCCGATCATGGTAAGAAGAGCCAGGACGCCGAGTACCAGGAAAAAAATATTCAACATCCAGCGGGGCAGCACACTCGAGTATGAAAATACGATTTTGGTGCTCAGCTCTTCGGAGAAGCCCAGGGCGCTCGCGATAGGATCTTTCAAAAAAAGAGCCACGCCCAGCAGGACGGTCATGATGCCCAGCAGAAGGAGGGCCGATTGAGGCTGATGAGCCCAACGGGCCAGAAAGCGGGGGAAAGCATGCTGAACGATCCACTCCTGCCGCACGGCTGCCAGAACATCTCCCGGGCGGGCGCCGCGCGGGCATCGGGTTGAGCAGTCGTTGCACTGATAGCAGAGCCAGACGTCGGGATCGTTGAGAAGAGCATCTTTCATGCCCCAGGAGGCCCAGGCCATTTCCTTGCGCGGAAAGGGCTCGTAGTCCGAGGAGAGCGCGCATGTGGCCGAACACGTTCCGCACTGCATGCACTGCTTCAGGGAATCCCCTCCGGCTTTCATCAGCGTTCTTATAAAAGCGAGATCCGGCTCGATTCGAACCGGTTCGGGCGGCGGCGGTTGGTCGGACCCTGCAATCGTTTCCGGCATTTGTTGAGGCGATGCGGTTTCGGTGGCTTCCACTGACATACTTTCCTCCATTACATACCTTTGAATGGATTCATGCCGTATTTGTCGATAACGTTCATGAAATCGTCAAATATCTTCGGGAGTCTCTCATATTCGGCGATTTCCAGTTGATGGAGCTCGACTCTTTCGTTTTCAAGCGCCATTTTTTTCAACTTGTCTCTTACGTTTTCGCCGCGCGTGTCGGCCAGTTCGCTCCCCTTGATGAAATGGCACTGGTAGTCGTCTCCATACTTGCATCCGATCAGAATAACGCCGTCGTAGCCGGCCGATACGGCTTCCGAGATCCATACGACGTTCACCGATCCCAGGCATCTCACGGGGATAACGCGCACAAAAGGATTTATATTGAACCGGTGCTGCCCCACGACATCCAGTGCAGGGAAAGCGTCGTTTTCGCAGAGGAGGGCGAGGATTCTGGGCTTTTCGTCGAACTCGTCCGGTATCGGAATCGACTTGATCATCGAAGCGATCATATCGACCGAATAGTCCTTGAAAGAGACTATGCGCTCCGGGCAGGCGCCGAGGCATATGCCGCAGCGCCGGCACCGTGTCGGATTCGGCAATGGAGTGCCTTTGGTGTCTTCATTGAGCACACCGAAGGGACATTCCTCGGTGCAGCGTTTGCACTGGGTGCATCTCTGCAGGAAGAATTCCGGGTACGACTTGTCCCCCGAGCGCGGATGCACGGCTTCTCCCCTCGCGGTCATCTCGACGCACTGTATGGCTTTCAATGCCGCCCCGGCGGCGTCTTCTCTGCTGCCGATCCCGTCCATCGGCTGCCGTACGCATCCGGCCGGGTATATTCCTGTCCGCCTGCTTTCATACGGAAAGCAGATGAAGTGGGAGTCCGGAAAGCCGTATTCAAGCGTCGGCAGATCGGGTCCCTGGCGATAATTCAGATTGAGTATTTCCGTCCCTTCGTGATGCGCCAGTTGTTCGGCTTTCTCGGCCGCCGTTTTTCTCTGGGTTTCGGATTCTCCTTTCTCGGCCGTGATCTTGGCATCATGCAGCGCCCGGATTGCCTCTCCGTCGGCGGAATTCGGCACCATCCCGGCCGCGAGCACCACCATATCCACTTTCACTTCAATCCGCCGGCCGGGCATGGTATCGGCGGCGGTGACGATGAGGCTTCCATCGGTATCGCGTACGACATCGGTCACTTCGCTGCGGGTCAGAAAGATTCCGGGATCCTCCTGCACCCTGCGGTAGAAATCCTCGTATTGCCCCGGCGTCCGTATGAATTCATAAAAAATGTACGCTTTGGCATCCTCCGCCCCTTCCCTCAGATACAAAGCCTGTTTCAGGGAGGTAAGGCAGCATATTGAAGAGCAATAGGAATGATGCTTTTTATCCCTGGAGCCGCCGCATTGGATGAAAGCGATGCTCTTTACCTCACGGCCGTCGGAGGGGCGGATGATGCGGCCATGTTTCAGAATTGTCTCTTCAAGATCCACATTCCTGACGACATCTTCGACCCTGCCCCAGGGCAGAGTGTCCCGGGGCTCCGTCGGGCGCCATCCCGTAGCCTGCACAATGGCGCCGACGCGGAATTTCTCGATAACGTCGCCCTCGGGTCTGCCGTTTCCCGTCGAAGCCAATGTCACGTCGAAAAGGCCCGGAGCTCCCTGAATGCTGCTTGTAACAGCCGACTTATACACCTGGATCCTTGTATTCGCTTCCACCTCGGCGATCAGTTTTGCGGCGTCGGATTCCTCCAGCTCCCGATAGGGGGGCTTTGTGGGAATCAGTCTGAACTGCCGCGCCAGCCAGCCGCCCAGTTCAGGGCTCTTTTCCACCAGACGCACGTTGTAGCCGGCACGGGCGGATTCAAGAGACGCGGTAATTCCCGCGATCCCGCCGCCGACCACCAGGATGCTCTTGTCGATGGGTTCCTCAGTCTGAAACGGGCTTGTAAGATGCATCTTCCGCACTTTTGTGACGTACATGCGGAGATAATCTTCCGCCAGCATCTGCGTATCTTCCGTGTTCGGAGGCTGGCACCAGGCCACATGTTCCCGCAGCGCCACTTTTTCGACGACAACCCCTTCAGGGAAAGCGGCATCCGGATAACGTCGTGCGGAAATCCCGGCGATTACCACTTTATCCAAATGGTTGGCTTTGATGTCATCGATGATGGACTGCAAAGCCTGTCCTTCACATGAATCGACAGTTTTACAGAACGGTACTTTCAATTCATCAGTGGCGACTTTGCACAGGGCGTCTATGTCAAGCGCCTCGGCTATTCCGTAACCCGTGCAAATGAATACGCCGATATTCTCTTCCATGGGATCATTCCCCCTTGTCAAGGTGCTGGATCGCTTTGATGGAAGCGGCCATCGCGTCTTTTACGGCTTTGGAAACGTCGCACGGGCGCTTGGCGCAGCCGGCGGCATATATACCGTCGACGCCCGTGGATCCGTCGATGAATCCATAGGCGTCGTATTTCAAATTGAAAGGAATAGGGACGTCCGCTGTGTTGGGCGCTATTCCTGTTGCCAGGACCACCATGTCGAATCCCTGGTGCAGGGTTCTTCTCATCACCGTATCTTCCACATCCAATATCAGATTTTTACCGGCAGGATCTTCCTGAATTTCAGCAACCTTTCCTTTGACGAACGAGACGCCGGGATCTTCCAGCAGGTTGTAATAGAATTTTTCAAACCGGCCGACGGCGCGGATGTCTATGTAAAAAATGGTCGCCTTGGAGTCCTGATTTTTTTCCCGAACATATCGGGCCTGCTTCATGGAAGCCATGCAGCAGACGGCCGAACAATAGGGAAGATGATTTTCATCCCTCGAGCCGGCGCACTGAACGAACGCCACGTTGCAGGCTTTTTCCCCGTCTGAGGGCCGTACAATCTCGCCTCCGGTTGGGCCGTCGCGTGCCGCCAGTCTCTCCATCATTACGTTCGTAATAACGTTCCGGCACCTGCCGAATCCGAGATTGTCCAGCTTCGTCGCATCGTAGGGACGCCAGCCTGTAGCCACGATTACAGCGCCCACTTCAATTTCGATTTCGTCTTCGGACATGTTCAGGTCAACGGCGCCGGGAGGGCAGATTTTCAACAGCGTGTCGGCGTCCTCATCGGACAAAGCGTTCCTGTCCAGAACGTGAACCGGAGGATACGCCATGTCGAGAGGCAGGTAGACGGCTTTGGTTTTGTCCATTCCAAAGTTGATGTCGTTGGAGCGTTCCGACTTCAACTGCGCCAGAGCCGTATTGTCAAGGGAATGGCTTCCGGTGACATAGCGCGGCCGCTTTTTGATCCTGACGTTAAAATGACCCGCACGGCCGGAGATTTCTTCAACGGTGGACAATGTATGAACCGTGATGCGTGGATTCTGCCTCATCCTGCGGACATTGATTTCAAATCCGCAGGTCGGCGGGCACATTTTGGGAAAATACCGATGGGTGCGTAAAACGCGTCCGCCCAGGAACGGTTCTTTTTCCACCAGAATGACGCTATAACCCAATTCAGCTGTTTCGAGCGCTGCAGTCATTCCCGCAACACCGGCGCCGATGACAAGAATAGGTTTCGTATCAGTATTCATGGGATCGTCTCAAGTTTTGTATATTCCGGTGCGCAGCAACGCCGCTCGCGGAGACAAAGCCATCCTTCCCGTCCCACGGACGGGGCGTTCCGCCCTGGATGGCGATCAAACTTTTGCCTTGTTTGCTTGCAGACATCGAGCAAGCCCGACACCCTCGATCCGCGCCAGCGTTCGTTCAATAGAAAACCCGCCGGAAAATCAAGAATTGCAAGCCTTATCGGCTTCCGTTCTTCAACTTAACTGCCGAATGCCGCGTTTGTCGTCGCCGGCATCGGGCTCATTTAGGAATAGAGAAAAATCGAAAAAACCGTACCGGGAACCGCTGTTTTGAACAAACAAACCAGCTTGAACTGTACATAGAGTTGAATTCATCCTAATACTGCCTCAGGGTTCAAATCAACAGAAAAATGACCGGTGGTGCAATTCACGATCCTGTTGCGCCGAATGCATAAAAGCGTTCCGGATCGCCGGGTTGAGCGGCGCTGCAATTTGGGAATAATACGAAATAAGAAATTATAAATTATGCTCCGGGGGGTGAATAAAATTAAGATTTCCGTTTCATGCGGGCTGACGGGAGTCAGCGCCTCGGCAGGCGTATGTGAAAGGCCGAGCCGCGTCCCAGGACGGATTCGATTTCAAGCACCCCTCCGTGCTGCTCCGTAATCTTCTTTGTTACGTGCAGTCCCAACCCTGTTCCCGACGACGGCTTGGTCGTGTAAAATCTTTCGGTCACGCGCTTAAGCGTGCTCGGAGACATGCCGACTCCGTTGTCTTCGACCGTAAGCTGGGCATAACCGGCCTTCAATGAGCTTTTCAGTGTAACCGTATTTCCCTGTTCCGATTCCAGGCAGGCATCGATCGCGTTGGTTGCGAGATTCAGGATGGCGCGGTAGAGGGCGTGCCTGTCCAGCGGGATCTGAATCATGCTTTCATCGAACCGGGTTTTGAAATCGATTCCTTTTCCGGCGGCGACTTCCTCAAACGATTCCAGAACTTCCTGCATAACGTGATTCGGGTTGACGGCTTCGAGGGTAAGGGCCCGGTCTCCCGCGTAATACAGCATGTCGTACGTCAGTCTCTCAATGTGCCGGATGCTGTTGCGAAGAACGGCAGCTCCTTTGTGCAATTTCTCGGGATTATCATTCTTGAGCGCCCGTTCGATTACATATTGCCCCCCCTTCAAACCGTTGAGCACGTTTTTCAAATAGTGGGCGAGACTGGCCACCGTCTGGCCGATGGCGGCCAGCCTCTCCTGTTGGAGTTGTTCCCGCTGCAGTTCCGAAAGCTCCAAAGCCACGGCAAGATGCTGACGGGCCGCCTGAACGATTTCGGGATTCATTCTTGAGCGGCCTTCTTTTGATGAATGGCGGTCCACGGCAGGCGCCAGAATGAGGCCGAGCCTTCTCCCATGACGCTGAAGCGGATAAGCCACCGTGGGCTCTACGCGAAAACGGATCACGCCGTCCAGTTCTCCTCGAATCCAGCGGCCCACGATTGCAGCGTTGTAGAATGGAATCGCTTTGACGCCTTCATCGGGGAAGGGACGTTCCACGATATCTCCGCCGGGTTCCGGATAGGTGACGGTTCCGTGGAATGAGTAGGATTCCGGATGAAAATGCCCTGCGATGAGCACGCAGAGGGAGCCGAATACGGAACTGGTCAGTTCCACCACGCGCCGGCAGAGCATTTTAGGCTGGATGCTTCTGCTCAACTGATCGGCGATATAATAAATCGTTTTCAGGTCATTGCGCTGCTTCTCCAGCTGGCGGGCGGAGTCCTGGAGCTTTTCACCGAGGGCGTAAGGGGATTCAAGCGTGCCCGTCGTCTCCAAAGGCTTTGAAAAGCCGTTTCGCGGTTTATCATTTTTCATGCTCATCCCCGGGAACGAACGGCAGAAGCATCGTTGTGGTCGGGCCTTGATTGTGAAAATGAAAACGGACAACCCGTTTTACAGCGAATTAACGCATCCATCCTCACCTGTGACAGCCTGTGAGGAACGCGGTCTAATTAAGCAGCGACCTGATCTTTGAAATCAGCTGCTCGGGTTCGACCGGTTTTTCAAGAAATCCCTGAGGCGTCAGGTTCCGCAGCTGTTCCCGTATTTGCATTCCGAACTCGCGGGCCAGATCGTCTTCATAGGTCTTCTTGGGATTTTCTTCACCGGTAGTCATTTCCACTCCGGTCGCTTCCGAAGCACCCGTTATGATTACAATCGGAACTTTTTCGAGCTCCGGATCCTGCTTCATTTTATTGAAGACCGCAATGCCGCTCTTCCGGGGCATCATGACGTCGAGCAAAACAAGATCCGGTCGGTTATTCCTCATCAATTCGATTGCCGTCTTGCCGTCTTGAGCAACAGAGTATTCGTACCCGTGTTCCTCCAGTATTTCGGTAAAATAGGCAATGATTTCGTCGCTGTCGTCAACAATAAGTATTCGGTGTGTATTGGGCATGGTTTCCTCCTTACCTGTTCTGGTCATCGAAGGAATCACTCAGAACCGCTGGTCTTCTACGAGCCGGGAATCGCTCTGTCAAGGTGGTCGTCGGATGAGGAGGCTCGTTTTTCAGTATATCCAGATTATCTGATTCCGATTATAACATAGGAATAATTTTCCGGTACGATGATTTGTTTCATCCTTGATTCGATTCACGGCGGTCGCAGGAACGCTATTCAAATCTTAAATCGAAATGCAGAACGAACGAATCGGGTTTTCCGGGATCATTGTAGAAACGGGATGATGGTTTTGCCTGGATAATGATCCATAAACAGCAATAGGGTGCGGGCCGGTGTATGATCCGCTGTCCGGAGACGATCGCCGAGAAGCAGGTATAATTTCAGAACTGCTGACATCGCGCCAAGCTAAGCTTGGGAGAGGGGAATTCAATATGAGCTGATGAA
>CAZPHK010000066.1:0-23265 GCA_964586015.1 uncultured Acidobacteriota bacterium
CGGTTTATTCGCCTGACGGTTACGGATTGGCCCAGAGCCGGCGACAGGTCATTAGGAATCGTGGAGTTCACCGTGTTCGGCAAAGCGGTCGAACCGGCTGTCATGGAATGATGCCTGGCCCGCATTTCTCACAAAGCTTCTACTGCAGCGACTTGTTAAGCGAAGCGACTTTAGGAGCGAAGTGGCAGGAACCTCGTGAGAAATGCGGGCTGGTAATAAAATATCTTACCGAACCTGTTCCGCGTTGAAGTAGAATCACACTCAAAATACATATGCTCCACAAGTGCCATTATTTATGAACGTGAGGTTAAACCCGCAACCTGGTGAGGAAGACATGAATTCATTCAAAAGCAATCGTCGGGCGTTTATTTTACCGGCAGCGATTCTGGCCGCGGTCGTCATTGTTTCGGGGTGCGGATCGGACGGATCGCTTCCCGAATCGGAATCAACCGTAAACGCTGTGGACACAACCAACGGACCCGTCCGCGGCCGCACGGAAGACGGGAACATTTATGTGTTCAAAGGCGTGCGATACGGGGCTCCGCCGGTCGGTGAGCGCCGCTTCAAGCCTCCCGTCCGTCCCGAACCCTGGACTGACCCGGCGGATGCCTATGAATACGGAAACCGGGCGATACAAGACTCCGACATGCCCGGAGCTTCCGGCGATCTGCCCGAAGTGAGTGAGGATTGCCTTTTTCTAAACGTCTGGACGCCGGGGCTCGACAATAAAAAACGCCCCGTCATGGTCTGGCTGCACGGCGGCGGATTTTCATCCGGTTCCGGAGGCGACCTGTTCTGCGAGGGGAAGAATCTTTCCCACAAAGGGGACGTCGTCGTTGTCACCGTAAACCATCGCCTGAATGTTTTCGGTTTCCTTCAACTCGCCGATGCGTGGGGTCCGGACTATGCATCGTCGGGACAGGCGGGCATGCTCGATATAGTCCTGAGCCTTGAGTGGGTTCACGACAACATAGTGCGGTTCGGGGGCGATCCGGGCAATGTCACTATATTCGGCGAGAGCGGGGGCGGACGCAAGGTGGCCATGCTGATGGCGATGCCCCCGGCCGCCGGGCTCTTCCACAAGGCGATTATTCAAAGCGGATCCGGCCTCGACGCCCCATCCAAGGCGGACGCGGTTGCGATGGGACGAGAACTGCTGAAAAAACTCGGGATCGCCGAAGGGGACATTCAGGCGCTGGCAAGCGCCGACACCCGGGCGATTTTTGAAGCGCAGACGGCGTCATCTCCCAATATTTCATCCCCCGGGCAACTGACCGTACCGGCGGGAGGATTTGTTCCCTGCATAGACGGCGTCGCCCTGAAGCGCAAACCTTTCATTCCCGATGCCCCGCCGATATCGGCCGATATCCCCCTGTTGATCGGATCGAACAAAGATGAAATGGCCATCTTCCGTTCGGGGGATCCGGAATTCGGCAACCAAACGGACGAGGATTTTGTTGCGTACGTCCGTGAAGTTCTTCCCGGAAAGGCGGAATCGCTGATTTCGGCTCTCCGTTCGGCTTTCCCCGACTATTCTCCGGGCGACCTGATGGTAGCCGCCGAGACGATGAAAGGCTACTGGATTGCCACGGTAATGCAGGCGGAACGCAAAGCGGCTCAGGGCACCGCGCCGGCTTACGTTTATCTGCTGGCATGGGAGACCGGGGCGGACAACGGGCGGCTCCGCGCGCATCACGCGCTCGACGTGCCTCTGGTCTTTAACAATGTCGAGACGATGCGGAGTATGCTCGGCCCGGGACCGGAACCGCAGCGCATGGCGGATCTCATGAGTTCCGCATGGATCGCTTTTGCGCGAACAGGCAGTCCCAATATCGAAGAACTCCCGGCATGGCCGGCCTATGATCCGGAAAACCGGGCGACAATGGTGTTCGATATCGACAGCTATGTTCAGAAGGCCCCGCATGAAAAAATCCGCCGGATCCTGATGGAGTAGCGGCGGACTTGATGCATTTCGCTTAAGCAAATATCCTCCGGGAGATATAATTATGAAAATTGAGAAAATCGGATTTTCAATATTCGTTATTCTTCTGCTTATCGGCATTTCCGGTTGTGTATCCGACCAACCGGCAACGTCCGGCCCCGAGCAGTCCGGGGCCACGGGCGAATGCGACCGTGCCTGTCTCGAAAACTTTGCCGACCGTTACATCGATGCCATGGTCGCACACGATCCTTCGAGCGTGCCCCTGGCGGACAATGTCCGGTTCACCGAGAACGGCGTGGAACTGGAAGTCGGCGACGCGCTCTGGGCGACAGCCAGCGGCAATACCGATTTCGGCATCTATGCCGCCGATCCGCAGACCGGGCAGATCGGGTATTCCGGCATCGTTGAAGAGAATGGAACCCGGGTCCTGATTTCCTTTCGATTGAAAATTGCCGGCGGCAGGATCAGCGAAATCGAGCAGATTGTCGGACGGGACAGGAATTTCTCCGGAGTGGATTCCCTGACGGAACCCGATCCGATTTACGCCCGGATTCTCGAACCCTCGGAAAGACGGCCCCGCGACGAAATAATCCCCATCGCGGACAGCTACTTTGCAGCCCTGGAGCGTGCGGACGGCACCCGGCCCGTCCCGTTCGCCGACACCTGCAACCGGATGGAAAACGGCGTTCAGACCACCAATAATCCCGAGCCTGGAGCCGGCATGGGAGGAGGATACAACATCATGGCCATGAGCTGCACCGAGCAGTTCAAAACCGGCTATTTCAAGTTCGTAACCCAGATTCGCCGCCGACACGTTCTGGCGGATGAAGAGCGCGGCATGGTCTTTTCTTTTGCCGCCCTGGATCACGCCGGCAACATCAGGCAGGTTACAACCACCGACGGGCAGACCCATGACATCGGCCAGTTGAGTCCCTCCACGCTTTACGGAGGCGGGCTGTTCAAGATTGTCAACGGCCGGATCCATCGGATCTACACCGTATTTTTCACGGCGCCCTATGGAATGAAACATGCCTGGTAGGAATATCAGACAAGTAACAACCGAAGTAACCAACCACGTCCAGAAGACGTGGCTTTGGCCTGCCCCGTAAAACGGGGCGTAAATTGTATTCGTAACTTATCCGTTTCCCGTTTCCCATGACGGTCTTCAACGGGAAACCGGAAACGGAATTAAAACAGAAACCAATCAGGAGCGAAGGATCATGGCGTATAAGCAGCAGTCCGGACTGCCCGGCGACTGGACCCAAATGACTCCGGCCGAAAAAAGGGAATACCGGTTAAATCAATTTCTTAATCCCGAACATGTAAATTTTGTCAGTCCGGAAGTGGAGAAGGCTTATAAAGCAAGAGCACGGAGAATAGCGGATGTTTTCAATGTAGAGGAGCCGGACCGGTTGCCGGCCAGCCTTCCCGTGGGCAATCTTCCCTTCAACCTGTACGGAATCCGGATGCACGATGCCATTTATGATGTCGAGAAAGGCATTCAGGCCTGCAAGGCGTTCAACGAGAAATACTCGGAAGAGCTGGACCATTTCGCCGCCCCTTTCACGATTCCGGGAAAGGCCCTCGAGATACTCGACTACAAGCTCTACGCCTGGCCGGGACGCAGATTGTCCTTAGACGCCCCGGACTACCAGTTTGTCGAGGGCGAGTATATGAAGGTTGAGGAATACGACGACCTTATCCGGGATCCGTCCGATTACTGGTTGAGAACGTATTTGCCCAGGATTTTCGGCGCCTTTGAGGGTTTCCGCATGCTGGCGCCGCTGCCGGACATTCTTGAAATACCCACGGCGCAACTGATGCCCCTTGCACTACCGCAGGTGCGCGAATCTCTGCAACGAATGATCCACGCCGGGGAGGAGATCCAGAAGAGGAACGAGTTGAGCGCACGGCTCATGGAATTCGGACCGGCGCACGGCTTCCCGTCCACACTGGGCATGATCACCGTGGCTCCTTTCGACGCCATAGGCGATACTCTCCGGGGAACCCGGGGCATCATGATGGACATGTTCCGGCATGCGGATAAACTCCTGGAAGCTATCGATGTAATGACGGAACTGATTATTCATTCCGTCCTGGGCCATCCGAACTTCGCCAACATGCTGACCGTCCTTCTTCCGCTGCACAAGGGCGCCGACGGCTGGATGTCCGAAAAACAGTTCAATACGTTCTACTGGCCGTCTCTTAAGAAGGTCATGGACGCGTTTATTCAGGAGGGCCTCATCTGCATGCCTTTTGCCGAAGGGGGCTACAATACAAGGCTGGAATCGGTGACGGACTTTCCCAAAGGCAGCGTGGTGTGGTGGCTGGATCAGACCGACATGGCGAAGGCAAAGAAAGTCCTGGGGAATAAATTCTGCATCCAGGGGAATGTGCCTTCTTCTCTGGTTGTGACCGGCGATCCCGCGGATGTTAAAGAGCACTGCCGCAAGCTCATAGAAACATGCGCTCCCGGAGGCGGATACATTCTGGCCGCCGGCTGCATCCCGGACAATCCAAAACTGGACAGCATACGGGCCATGCATGCCGCGGCAATGGAATACGGCGTTTACAGGTAGTAATAAGAAATATGATAAAGGCGGACGCGGTTCTTTCGGAGATAAAGAGAAACGGAGTCACCCACGTTGTCGGCGTGCCGGACAACGGGTCGCGCGCACTCTACCGGAAGCTATGGGCCGATCCCGACATCCGGGTTGTGTCAGTCGCCCGCGAGGGGGAGGCTTTCGCCCTGGCGTCGGGCCTTTTCCTGGGCGGGGAAAAACCGATGGTGATCATCCAGAACACGGGCTTCTATGAGTCGGGGGATGCGTTTCGCGGCACCGTCCTCAACATGGCAATTCCCCTGGTCATGATCATCGGCTGGCGCGGCTACGAGACAATGTCCGGAAAGGGTTCCGTCGATACGGCGGCGACTTTCTTCGAGCCGATTCTGAAAGGCTGGAAAGTTCCCTACTTTGTGATGCATTCTTCGTCCGAGTGCCGCCTGATTTCCGATGCCTTTTCCAAAAGTGAGGATACTTCCCTGCCGGCAGCCGTGATCTATCCGGGAGAGATGGATTGATGCTGGACAAATATGCCTGCCTTGAAAGACTTTTCTCTATCCGCCGGGATGAAATCGTGGTTACGACGATGAGCGTCGCCGCCCCCTGGGCCCGTCTTTCGGACGGTCCCCTCGATTTCGCCATGGTGGAAAGCTCCATGGGCCAGGCGCCCCCTTTTGCGCTCGGTCTCGCCCTGGCCCGCCCCGAGCGCCGCGTCGTCGTTCTCAACGGCGACGGCAGCACCTTGATGTGCCTGGGAACGCTTATCACGATCGCCCAGAATCCGGCCGCCAATTTCACCATGGTGATCGTCGAAAACGGCACCTACGAGGTGACGGGGAATCAGCCTATTCCCGGCGCCGGACTTGTGAATTTTGAAACCCTTGCACGCGGCGCCGGCCTGTCGCATGTACAGACGATTGAAGACGAAGGGGATTTCGACGCCTGTCTCCCTTTACATTTTAAAGGTCCGGGACCCCGGATCTTCATATGGAAGGTGCGCAGGGCCGACGAACCCGTGCCCAGGCCAAGAGCCTATATCCGGGAGCGGGCTCTTCAACTCCAGCAGGCCCTGTCAAAGGGGGAAAATTTATAGTTTTCCCTTGTAAAAAGTCCCCACGGCATTCCTTCGCCGTCTAATTTTCAAATTAAAACAGGTATAGCATAATCCATCTAATAGCTGGACATGGTTACGTCCCGGGCTTCACTGGAAATCCCGTCTTCGTAGCTGCTCCAACCCGAGTTCATTCCATATGGAGGAGGAATCAAAAGGGCCTCAATCCTGCGGATTTTCCCTTTTTCGATCTTGAACAGCTCGGCGATCTGCCAGCTGTTGGGTTCCATCGGGCCTGCGGTTACCTCCCGTCCGTCCGGAAGCGTGAAGGTCCTGTCCGCGCCGAGCGCATGGTCGAAAAAGACAAAACTGAAGACCAGACCGCGTTCCTGATCGACCGCGACAAACCGGCGGTCACGGATGCGCCACACGAAGTGCAGCAATCCGGATTCGAACTGCTCCCTGCAGCCCCAGTTAGCCGAATACATGGTGGCCGTCTTGGGATCCGGCATGGTTTGTCCCTCGCGCAGGGGAACATTCGTCGTCTGCATTCCGCCCTCCAGGCGGTTGCAGTCGTCCGTAAACGGGTATTCGCCACGACCGTCGTTCTGTTCCATTCCGGAAAAATACATGTTGGCCGTCCTGATAAGGTCTTCGCGCGACATCCTCTCTTCCGGAGGTATGGTCTCGAGATAGACGGGATGCGGCTGCCCCATTTGTTCGTAAAGATCCGCCCCGTTGGGGGAACGGGGAGCCTCGCCGGCGCCGGAAGGTCCCGCCGGCGTCCTTGGGCGAGCTACCAGGGTCTCGATTTCCGTTATCCGGCGGTTTCTGACTTTCAGCCGGATGGCGAACTGGGAATGCACGCCCTCGTCGGTGCGCCCTTCTTCCCTGATGGTAGCGAGACAGGTGACTTGTCCGGCATCGGGATCCGTGACAAACAAACGGTACTTACCCTTGCCTGTCATTATTTTCCAGTGGGCGTCGGGAAGTGGAAGCCTTACGCCGTTTTCCGTAAACTTCACGTCTTCCGACAGCGGCAGCAGGCCCGGGTCGTGCGCGATTGCCGCGTCCAGATACTGCTCTACGAATCCTTCCAGACAGGCTCGATCGCAGGGTTCGGCGCTTGCCTGTTCGGTAGCGCTTTCCGAAGAGCAGCCTGCCGTGACGGCGGTCCCCGCCAGCAATATTACAAAAGGTATCCAGAACTTCTGCATCGTATTTCCCCCTTATTTTTGAACTGAAGGGCGCCAGTGTAACACAAGAAAAGAATCAATACCCTGTGGATCAGATTTTTACTGATGACAGGAAAGGGCAGTACGGATTATATTTTCGCTGTCGATATTCATAAAAATTTCCAATTTCGGTGCTTTGGGCAGGATTAGAATCACCCGGAACGATCGCTGCTTACCACATACCACATGAGCTTGTTAAACGGCCTCAAACAACCGCGGGCACACCGGTGACGAAAACGCTTGCATGATCATCGGAGTCGCTGCATAAACCTGTAAAGGGAACGGAGGGTGGAATAATGAAACGAAGTGCTTTATTTGTTGCAGCAGCCTGCATATGCGCAATTCTTGCGATCTCGACACTGGGGTGCAATCCTCAGGATAAAAACGAAACGTCTGCACTGGACGGCAGCGCTCAGCCGCCGCGGGAAGATTTTGTTCCCAACCCCGTGTTTTCTCCACCCTACCCCCCGCTGCCGCACCATTTCAGCGACATTCACACCATTCAAGTTCTGTGCCAGGCTCCGAAGGGAGCGGTTAAAAAGGCGCTTGCCCCACCGCTGGAACAGGTCGGGGACGGGGATCAGTTTATTCTTCTGATGGCCTGGACTCCGGATGTGGAAAAACAGGGCTTCAACGTCCACGAGATTGCGATCAACGCTCCCGTCCGATGGAAGGACCAGGTCGGACAAACAACCCTGATCGAATATATCGACAGCGATATGGGACTTATCGCCGGCCGGGAAATCTACGGATGGCCGAAGAAGATGGCGATAATTAACTGGACCCAGACCGACACGGGCTGGACTGTCACGGCCAACAAGATGCAGGACCAGGGCGGGATTCCGCTGATGAAAATCGAATACACGATATCCGATTCCACTCCCGAGGTCGAATGGCCGAACCTGGGCCCCGTCTATCTTGTGAGGCGCGTTCCCCCGGCTTCGCTCTCAACCCCTTCTTTCAACCAGATTGTATGCGTCGGATGCAGGATCCCGGGAGGCGGCACTCCCGAAGGCGGCCCTCCCGGAGGCGGCACACCGGAAAGCAGCGATCCATTGGTGGCGAGGCCCGGAGCGAACGACACGAAGGGTTTCGCGACGGTTGAGTTCTTCGACGGCCCCCACGATCCGCTGACCTTCCTGGGCCCGGTCAAAGTGCTCGATGCGAAAATGAGCATCATGGAGGGTGACATGCCCGGCGGGCTCGGTTTAGGGGAGGTAATGGACCAATGGGAGGAGTGACCTTCCCTAATCGTAAATGAAAACAAAGGCTCGCCTGCCGGTCAAGCATCGCCTGTAAGGAATCCTCTGTTGACGGTGCGGAGCGGGCCTTTGTGTGTGAAAGTCCATTTTCCCCGAGAGCAGTCTTCGTGTGCCCTGAATGAACCAATCCAGGTAGTCTGAATATATCAATATTGAGACAGTCCTCGTTTGGTTGAGTCCGGCAAACAGGGGCTTATTCCCGCAAAATTCCGAAAAAAATCAATATAACCGGCTGAATTCGCTTGGCCGTAAAAATAAAATTGACATTATATTCATTTTATATAATGCTATTGCATTTTATGAATATTGTATCATTCAGATGCCGATAAGACTTTGGAGGTAAAAACAATGCAGGGGAAAAAGCTTTCCCGCCGCGAAAGGCTGAAGGCCAGCTATTACCGGGAAATACTGGACGCGGCGCTGGAGCTGTTCACGGCAAACGGATACCACAACGTTACTATGAACCAGATAGCCGAGAAAGCGGAGTTCTCCATCGGCACGCTCTACAATTTTTTTAAAAACAAGGAGGATCTTTACCACTCCCTGATTCTGGAAAAACTTAAAGAATTTTCAGAGATTCAATTCCTGACTCTAGGCAAAGATTTACCTGTACTGCAAAGAATCGTGGAATTTATTGACAACGCAATACGATTTTTCGGAGATCACATTTCCTTTATCAGGATTTTTTTCGCGGAAACCCGCGGAGAAAGCCACAATTTGAGGTCCAGACTCCGCCATGACGCAAGAAAGATAATGAATGAGATCGATGAAAGGGTCGCTTCCGTGATGGAAGAGGGCGTTCAAAAGAAAATATTCCGCAGACTCGATCCCTTCCACCTGGCATTGACGCTTCAGGGTATTTGCCAGGCTTTCCTGTTTCATTCCATGGAATATCCGGAGCAGTACCCGGAAGGCCTGCAGGCTGAAATCATTTTCAACCTATTTACAAGAGGAGCCCTGGCGAATGTCAGCAATCCCGATCCCGCAATGGACGCAGTATGAATAAATTTATCAAGAAACTTCTGTCCAAGAATCGCACCGACAGGCTGCTTCTAATAAATGCGCTCCTGGTTCTTGGCACTCTAATTTTCACAGCGGGATGCACTCACAGAATATCCAGAGTGGAGCATGCCGGTTCTTTCCCGGGCCAGCTTGCTGAGAAGACCGTCCAGACCCTCCCTGACAGGCCGGTCACTCTCAACGAATGCATCGATATCGCCATTGCCAATAACCTGGACCTGCAGGCTCTGGAGATCCAGAAACGCCTGGCTGCGCTGGACCGGAAAAGCGCCTTCGGCAACTTCCTGCCCTATATCGAACTTCGTTTCTCCTTCTCGGCCACGGACAAGCCTCAACTCAGGCAGGCGGGAGGAAGCCTGGTCCAGATGTCCGATCAGGAAGTGGCCAATCTGGCGATCGATCTCCAGCAGCCGATCTTTCTTCCCCAGGCCTGGTACCTGTACGACATGCGCCGAAAAGGGGAGGACATCAGCAGCCTGGTTCTCCAGCGGACCCGGCAGATGATTTCTTTACAGGTAACCGCCCTGTACTTTGCCTGCCTTTCGCTGGGAGAGGCTGAAGGCTACCTGCAGACGGCCACGAAGAGTACGGAAGCGCTGCTGAAGGAAACGCAGGCTTTTGAGCGGGAGGGCCTGGTCATGCCCTCGCAGCGCCGGGAAGTGGAAACGCTCCTGCTCGAAAGCCGGCTCTCGTTAAGCAATATCAAACGGATTTCAACCGAGTACAAGGCGAACATTCTGGAAACCATGGGCCTGTCTCCATTCGCGGATATAAAATTGAAACGGGACACGCCCCTTGAGCCCGCGGAGCAGCGGGAGCTTTCGGAAGACGTTCTGGAAGCGCTCATAAACCGGCTGGAGCTCCACATCGACGACCGGACACTGGAAATCCGGAAGCAGGAAATCCGCAGTGCCATCGCTTCTTTCCTGCCTGCAATTTTCGGGATCGGCGGCTTTTCTCACAGCAGCGATTCATTCCTGAAATATCCCAACATGTGGTCGTACGGCGTTTCTTCTATCCTTACAGTTTTCGACGGTTTCCAGAATGTATTCGGTTATCGGGCGGCACGGGAAAGGGAGAAAGAGGCTTTCATCGAACGGGAGCAGACCTGCATGATGATCATGCTCGAAGTGCTCAGAGCCCGCAACGAAGTGGAAAGGGCCTCCGATCAATTAAAGGTCGCGACCATGAATCTGGCGACTGCCGAGGAAAGTTTTCGGGAAGCCCAGGCACAGTGGAATGAAGGACTGCTTCAGATTTCAGAAATACTGGAAGCCGTCACAAAGAGAGACCAGGCCCGTTTCATAGTCACATTGGCCCAATATCAGCAACAGGTTGCCCTGGCCACACTGGGCGATGTGCTGGGCCGAACCAGGAAGGGACCCTAATCATGTTCAAGCAGGGAATCTTTTACGTCCGAATTACCGGCATTTTGATACTGTGCGCCTGCATCGCCGGGTGCCGCGGCGACCAGGGCAATAGGCAGGAGGAGTCGCCCGCCGGCACATCCGAAAGCAGGCCCGTTTACCTGGAATCCGCCCGGCAAATGACTTTCAAGCATGTCCTGGTTCCCTCCGGGAACGTACAGGCGAAAAACACTGCATACGTTTCCGCCCGCATCCCCGGAACGCTGGACCGAATATTCGTCGATGAGGGGGACCGGGTCATTGCCGGAGAAACCGATCTGTTCCAGACGGACTCGCTGAAGCTCCAGAAGGCGGAGGAATCATCCAGGGAGGAACTGGCAGTTGCCGAGTATACGGTCCTGGAACGGCAGGCCAATCTCGAACAGGTAGAAGCCGATTACAACAAGGTCAAGCTCGACTACGAACGGTACAAACGCCTCTACGAACAGGATAAAGCCGTGACCGAGAATGCCTTCGAAATCAAAGAATCCGAGTTTCTGCAGGTATCGGCCGGGAAAAAACATGCCCGGATCGGTGTCGAGCTTGCCGGAAAGCAGATGGAACGGGCCAAAGCGAACCTGGCGATTGCAGAGAAGGATTTGCGGGATTCCCTGGTCCAGGCGCCCATCAGCGGGGCGGTCACGCAGCGCCTCCTGGAACCCGGAGAAATGGCGGGGACCGGAACTCCGGTTCTTCGAATAGAGGATCTGTCCATCCTGGAAATATCGGCCTTCCTTCCCGAGGAAGCTTACGATCGGGTTGTTCCCGGAAAAACAAAGGTCAATGTACACCTGGACAACACCCATCTGAGCGACCGGACGATTTCCTATAAAAGCCCGACGGTCAGCGCGGACCTTAGAACCTTTGAAATTCGCTGCTATGTAAAACGGCCCCCGGACGGGATCGTTCCGGGAAGAATCGCCCGGCTGGAGGTGCTGCTGCAGAGCCGGGAAGGTCTGGGCGTTCCGAGGGAAGCCATAGTGCCCCGGGCGGACGGGTCCGTGGTTTTTGCCGCCGACGGCGATACGGCACGCATGATTCCGGTCCAGACAGGCATGGAAACGGACGGATGGATTGAAATACTCGAGGGTGATCTCAAGCTCGGTTCCCGTGTGGTTACGGCAGGCAAGGATCTGCTGCAGGACGGTGACAGGATTACGGTCATCAGGAAGGATCGATAATGTTTCTTTCCGAAGCTTCGGTCAAAAGACCCATCGCCATGAGTTCGCTGATAATCATGCTCACGCTTCTGGGGCTGAATTCCGCCCGAAAGCTCGGACTCGAGCTCATGCCCAGGATCGATGTGCCGTACATCACCATAATCACCGCTTATCCCGGAGCGACGCCCGGGGAGATAGAAACCGATGTCGCCAAACGCATCGAGGATGCCGTGGTTACCGTCGACGGGCTGAAACATGTCACATCCTCGTCCATGGAGAACGTGTGCCAGACTCTTCTGGAATTCCATCTGGACGTCGACGTCGATATTGCCGCGACGGACGTCCGGGAAAAGCTGGACCTGATCCGGGCGGATTTTCCCCAAGACGTCGAAGATCCCATCATCCAGAAATTCGACATCAACGCCACGCCGATCGTGAACCTGGCCCTTACCGGCGACCGTCCCATCGATGAAATCTACGACTACGCCGACAACACCCTGCGCGACCGGATAACAACCATCCCCGGCGTCGCCGACGTGCAGCTGGTCGGTGGAGCGAAGCGGGAAGTTCACGTACGGCTGAACCGGCAGAAACTGGCGGCGCGGGGGCTGTCCAGCATGGATGTCGTGCGAAAGATTCAACAGGGCATACGCACCATACCGTCGGGCAATATTCAGGATACAGGCACCGAATATTCGGTCAAATTCGATGCAGATTACAAAAACATCGAAGATATCGGGGAGCTGGAAACCGCCAATATCGACGGACAACGCTCCCGGATCAGGGACATCGGCACGGTCGTCATGGGAACCGAGGAGATGCGCCAGGAGGCCGCGATCGACGGCCGGCCCTGCGTGGCCATCAGGGTCATCAAAAAATCGGACGCCAACGCCGTCCAGGTAGTTCGCGCCGTAAAAAGCGCCATGGCCGGCCTGGAACAGTTTCTCCCCGGGGGTCTGGATCTGGTATGGGTGGCGGACGACGGGCGCTTTATAGAGGCAACGAACGAGAGCGCCTGGATAAACGTTCTCCAGGGAATTCTCCTGACATCCCTGATACTTTTTCTTTTCCTGTACAATTTAAGATCTTTGATCGTCGTCTGCATCACCATGCCCCTGACGATCGTCATCGGCCTGTTTTTCATGGATCTGTCGAACCTGACGCTGAATTTTTCCACGTTGATTGCCATCGGCCTGTCCGTGGGGATCCTGGTCACGAATTCCATCGTGGTGCTCGAGGCGATCGTGAAACGCTTTGCCGAAACGGGCAATGCAAGGGACGCGGCGCGCCTGGGAACTTCTGAGGCAACGGTCGCGGTACTGGCCAGCGTCGGCACAAATGTGGTCGTGCTTTTTCCCCTGGTCATGATGCACTCCATGATCGGGCTTTTCATCAAGGCGCTGGCCCTTACCATGCTGATAATGACGGCCGTTTCGCTGTTTATCTCGTTCACCCTGACGCCCCTTCTCTGCTCCATCCTGCTGGCGCCTCCGAAAAAGAACGGCAGATCCCCGCTGCTTCTCATGGAAAGAGCCTGGAACCGGGGCTTCGACGGAGTGATACGCGGGTACAGGGCGCTGCTGCAGTTTAACGAAAGGCATCGCCCGGCGGCCGTTCTCGTCCTTCTGCTCGTTGCCGGACTTTTTCTTCTTTCCCTGTCCGCGGCCGGCGCTCTGGGAACGAGCATGGTTACCGAATCAGACCAGGGAAAGCTCTTCGTCAAGCTGGAATTCCCGACCGACTACGATCTGGGAAACACAGTGCAGCGCGTCAAGGAAGTCGAAAGCAGGCTGCGCGATGTGCCGGAACTGAAGCACACGCTGACCACGATCGGCAAGGTGGAAGGGACGATAGGACAGACTTCCGAGGGAGTCTATCTCGCCCAGCTGCTGCTCAAATTCTCCGAACGGGACGAACGCCGCCTGACGATGGAGGAGATCATCGGCGAGGTCCGATCGCGCCTCGCGGATTATCCCGGGGCGATAGTGACGGTGAATATCCCCGTCATAGTCGGCGGCCAGAGCAGCGACGTCGAACTGGAAATAATAGGCGAAGAATACGATACCCTCGACCGCCTTGCCCTGAAGATAAGCAGCCTGATTGCATCCTTCCCGGGAATCCGCGACGTCGACACCACCGTACGGACCGGCAAACCGGAACTTCGGATTCTCCCCCGGCGCGATGTCCTGTCCGACAGGAAAATCCCGGCAACGGAGGTCGGCATGAATCTGAGGGCCAATCTCGAAGGCGTCACCGCGGGCACTTTCAAAAAAGACGCGCGCAACTACGATATAGTCGTCAAACTGCAGGAGGAAACCGGAAGGGAGCAGGTCGATGCCTTTCTTCTTCCCGGGAAACCCGGCCGGCCCGTGCTGCTGGATTCCCTGGCCTACGTCGAAGAAGACCGCGCGCCCGTGCACCTGACCCGGAAGGACAAGCGTCGCGTGTCGAAAATCTACGCAAACCTGGGCCCCGGGTTGCCTCTCGGCACCGCGGTCAATCGAATCAGCGAAGCAATCGATACGAAGGGCGATCTGCCCCCGCAGTACGATTACCAGTTCGCAGGGCGCTACGAAGTAATGGCCGAAGGACTGGAAGGGCTTGCGGAGGCCGGGATTATTTCCATAGTGCTTGTGGTTCTTATGCTGGCGGCCATACTGGAATCCTTCAAACAGCCCGCCATCATTCTCGTTACCGTGCCCCTGGCCCTGATCGGAACAATCTACGGCCTGCTCTGGACGGGCAACAGCCTCGGCATTTTTGAAATAATGTCTGTCGTCATGATGATCGGAATCGTGGTCAACAACGCCATCCTGATTGTGGATCAATTCAACGTGCATGTGCGGGAAGGGTACCCCCGTCATAAAGCGATGATCGAGGCCTCCTGCGAACGGTTCCGTCCCGTTGTTATGATAACGATAGCGGCGGTGCTGGGGATGCTGCCGCTCGCTTTCGGCACGGGGATAGGGGCGGAAGTAAGAAACGGATCCGGCATATCCATGCTGGGCGGCATCCTCAGTTCCGGCATCCTCACACTCATAGTTCTGCCCATACTTTATGATTTATTCACATCGAAAAAGTCCAGATCGCACTAGCGCGCTTTTTCCAAAGATCTCCCGGGCCTGTCCGTATTTCTCACGATAGTTCCTGTAAGCAACGTGACCGGTTGAATATTCATAACTTCAGGAAATATTCAGATTCGGAATGTAATGGTAAGAGCTAATTATGAGAATCCTGGTCGTCGAAGATGAAAGCCGGATGGCGAATCTCCTCCGGCAGGGATTAAGCGAAGAAGGGCATTCCGTCACGATTGCATCCGATGGACGGGAAGGGCTCGTCATCGCCCGTACCGGCTCTTTCGATCTGATACTGCTCGATGTAATGCTTCCAAGAATAAACGGCATTTCCGTGACCAGAGAGCTTCGTGCAAGACATAATCTAACTCCTATTCTGATACTGACCGCCCGCGACTGTACGAAGGATGTCATCGATGGGCTCGATGCGGGGGCGGACGACTATCTGACAAAACCATTCTCTTTCGATGAGCTCTTCGCCCGTATACGCGCGGTTGTCCGTCGCGGCCCCATACCTCGAAACGTTTGCCTGCGCGTTTCGGACCTTTCGCTGAATCAATCCACGCATGAGGTCAAACGAGGAGGACGCCCTCTCCATCTGACCCGCACCGAATTCTCGCTTCTTGAATTGCTGATGCGGCATGCCGGACAGGTAATTGAGCGAAACAGACTCATTGAAGGCGTATGGGGAGTCGGCACGGAAATTGAAAACAATACCCTCGATGCTTTTATGCGCCTTCTGAGATCAAAAATTGAGCTTCCGGGCGAATCCCGGCTTATCCGGACTGTCAGGGGCGTCGGGTATGTCGTTAATGCGGGGGAACGATGAAGCCGGTCTCCATCAGGCTGAGGTTGATGGCATGGTACTCGGCGGTTCTGCTGGCAGGACTATTGCTTTTTGGATATGCCTCCTGGTTTGCCTTGCGGCAGCGATTGATTTCGGAATTGGACCAACGCCTCGAACGGCGGACGGACGGCTTGTGCGCGGCGCTGAATTCCGAAGGGATTATATCCGACATCAGCCAGCTCCAGGAAGAAGTCACGGAGGTCTCCATGCAGATGCCCTCCGGAAGCGTGATCCAGATCCGAACCCTTTCAGGCGAAGTGGTTACACTGTCTACAGAAGACTGGCCGATGCCCCCCGGGGAACCGGCAAAGCCCGTTTTTTCCACCATCGAAAAAAACGGCCGACGGTTTCGAACTCTTTCAAAACAAGCTTACTGCTCCGGTCAATCCCTGACGATTCTGACAGCCGACCCTACAGATCAAATAGAAGAAGTTACGGGAACATTTCAAACGATTCTTCTGACCATGATTCCTGGAGTGCTTCTGGTCGCCTGTCTGGGAGGATTGTGGATCAGCCGTCGCGCTCTTGCACCCGTAAATGACATTACGAACGTGGCTCGTTCCATTACATTGCAGAACCTTTCGAAACGTCTTGCAGTGCCTCAGACAGGGGACGAACTGCAGAAAATGTCGGAAACCTGGAACGAGGTGCTCGCGCGTCTCGAGGACGCCGCTGGACGCATTCAGCAATTCACGGCCGATGCATCTCACGAGTTGCGCACTCCGGTCGCTTTGATTCGCGCTACCGCTGAATTGGCGCTCAGGCGCGAACGCGCCCCGGAGCAATACCGGCAGTCCCTCCGTGAAATCCTTTCGGAATCCGAACGAATGACGAACCTTACCAATGATTTGTTGCTCATGGCGTCGGCGGACGCGGATTCCCTGGATATGCCATTGGCACCGGTCGACCTGAACCGTGTCATTTCGGAAACGGTTCAGACAAGCGCCGCTCTGGCAGCCAACCGGGAAATTCGATTGAAAATGGAGGTTCCCTCCGAATCCAATTTTGTCCCTGCAAACGAACCGGGGCTGAAAAGGCTGCTGCTGATACTCATAGACAACGCATTAAAATTCACACCGGCTGAAGGTACCGTCATTGTTTCAGCCGCCCGCGACAAAACGGGCGTTACCGTTTCCGTTAAAGATTCGGGACCGGGCATCCCAACGGAGGTAATTCCGCACATCTTCGAGCGTTTTTATCGGGCGGACCCTTCACATAACCGAAACGAGGGTGCGGGTCTCGGTCTTTCCATTGCACAGATAATAGCCGCAGCTCACGAATCCTCCATCCAGGTTGAGCGTATTCCGGATTCCGGATCCCGCTTTTCTTTCACCTTGAAACTTTAATCGATTTTTTCAGCTTTTTTTCAGATTCCGAAAACATTATCACGCGGGAAGCGAAAATTTTAGGCTTCTCACAAAGGACCTTAAGGAGGGATTATGCGACAAGTATTTTTGTTTTGTGCGATTGCGCTGCTCTTTACGGCATGCGGCAATCCGGCGGAAGAGGGAGAGGAATCGGTTGCATTGAAAGATCTGCCGCCGGCCGTTCAGGAATCCGTCCGAAACATTGTGCAGGGGGCCGAACTTAAGGACTTCTCGAAGGAAATGGAGAACGGCAAAACTATTTACGAGATAGAAACGGTCAAAAACGGAAAAACACGTGATATCCTGATCGACAACGCCGGCGTGATACTGGAAGTCGAAGAGAGCACAACCCTCGACCGGATTCCCGGTCCGGCAAAATCAGCCATTGAAAAAGCGGCCGAAGGGGGGAAAATCGCAAAAGTGGAATCCGTAACCGGAAATGGGATCACCACTTATGAAGCGGTAATCGCAAAAGGGGATACGAATTCAGAAATCAAGGTAACGGCGGAAGGCGCGATCATAGAATAGATGGTGGATTATCAACATAATTAAAATACAATAGAGCGGCTGCGGTTGCACCTTTCCGCAGAATCCGGAACAAGGCCATTCGCGGAGGCATTTGCAGAATTAAACCTCTCAGACAGGAGAATTCATTAATGCATCGCACCTTCCTTACAATCATCTTATTAATGATTCCGTCCGGCCGTGCATTTTCACAGTCTGCGGCCGGCCTCCTTTCGCTGGAGGACTGTGTCCGGCTGGCGCTGGAGGCCCAGTCTCCAGCCAGTGTTGCGCTGCAGGATTCGGAAATCGCGCGCCGCGGAGTCGACGTTGCCCGCGCGGCATTTCTTCCCCAGGCTCAGCTGAATAATGCATTTACTTACAACAGCCCACGACTGGACAATCCCGAAGAGGTTTCCTTCGTCTCTATGGACGGCATCCGTGTATACGACTCGCAGCTGACCGTAACCCAGAATCTGGATATTTCCGGACGCCTTCGGGCCGAACTTGCCCGCGCCCGTGCCGACCGGGATGCCGCAACGGCCGCACTCAAGCTGAACCGCCGCGATCTCAGGCGCGCCGTTTCCGCGGCATACTATCGTGTACTGCTTGCCCGCCACCTCGTACAGTCGGCAAAAGACGCGCTTTCCGAGGCGCAGGCATTTGCAGACCGATCCCGACTCCTCTTCGAAAAAGGGGAAACGGCCCGGGCAGATGTTTTAAAAGCATCTTCCCAGGTGGCTTTTCTGGAGCAGAGCCTCAGCGCGATTCAATTGGACGCCGAGATTGCCAATCACGAGCTGGCCTCCTTCTGGACGGATTCCGTCGAGGACGAGCTGGTTCTGGAAGATCCGCTCGCCCGGGTTCCGCCATTGCAGGAATCGATGCCGGATACTTCCGGTGGACCTCCGCAACAGCGTCCATACCTGCAGCGTCCGGAGTTCGACCTGCTGGATGCGCAGCAACAGGGATTCCTTGCCGATTCGCGCCAGGCGCGCGCCGATCTTTTGCCGCAGGCCAACGTGGTCTTCCAGTACGGCGTGGATTCGCTGCACCCGAGAATCGCCGATCGGGGTTACGCCGCGTTTGTCACCCTGGACATTCCCATTTTTGACTGGTTCAAAACCCGGAACCAGGTTCGGCAATCCCGGCTCAAAGCCAAACAGGTACAGGTTAACAGAGAAATCGCGGCCCGAACCTACTCGAAGGAGTATCAGGATGCACTGTCGCGTCTGAAATCGCTGATCCAACAGGTTTCCATAGCGGATGAACAGGTGAAACTGTCCCGGGAAAACCTGCGCATGAGCCGCATACGCTATGAAGGCGGAGAAGGAACCGCTTTGGAAGTCGTCGATGCCCAAAACCAGCTGGCGCAGGCCAACACGAACTATTACACTGCTCTGGCCGGCTGCTGGAACGCCAAAACCGATCTGGAGGTAGCCACCGGCCAATGAAACAGCTATTAATTTTAGCAACATGCATCCTGATGACGGGATGTGCAACAAAGGAAGAAACCGGACCGGCAGTGGTCGTCGATGTAAAGACGGCACTCGCCGAGCAGGGGGATGTGCACCTGTCCGTAAGCGCGCCCGCCACGATTTTTCCCAGGCAGCAGGCAAATGTCGCCGCCCGCCTGACCGCGCCTGTCCGGCGCATTCTGGCGCATAAGGGCGACCGTGTAAAAGCCGGCCAGGTTCTTGCGGAACTGGAGGACAGCGACCTCGTCGCCCAGCGCGATGAAGCCGCCGCCGCGGCAATCGACGCCGAGGCCACCCTGCAGAAGGTTACGGCAGGAACGCTCCCCGCGGATATCGAACGCGCCCGCGGGGACCTGGCGGCTGCCGAAGCAACGCTCTCCCGGGCGCAAAAGCTTTATGACCGGCGCCGCGAGCTGTTTGACGAAGGGGCCATTCCGAACCGGGATCTGCTGGACTCCGAAACGGAGCTGACCCGGGCGAAAGTCACCTACGATGTTGCGAAGAAGTCGCTGGATCTGCTCATGAACCAGTCGCGGGAACAGGACATCCGGATCGCCCGCAGCCGGCTCGATCAAGCCAACGCACGTCTTAGCCTGCTGAATGCCCAGCTCCAGTTCACCAGGATCCAATGCCCGTTTGACGGAACGATCGTCGAACAATACATGTACGCGGGGGATATGGCAAGACCGGACACTCCCATCTTTGCCGTGATCGACCTTTCCGTCGCGGTCGCCCGGATACAGGTTCCCGAGAGCCTGGCCGGACCGATAAAAAACGGTCAGGAGTGCGTCTTCAGTCCCGCGGATTCGCCCGGGTCGGAATACAGCGGGAAATCCTCGGTCGTAAGCCGCACCGTGGACCCCGCCCGGCGCACTGTCGAGGTGTGGTGTGAGATTCCGCATCCCGGCACCGGATTGCGCTCCGGCGCATTCGGCAATGCAAAAGTCTTTACGGACACTATTCCGGACAGCGTTCTGGTGCCTCTGCCAGCCGTACAGTTCGTCGAAGGAACACACCGCGGCTCCGTGGTGGTTGTGGATGAGGCACATACGGCGCATATACGGGATGTTGAGACGGGGGAAAGTTTTGACGGCAGGGTACAGATTGTAAAGGGTCTCAATCCCGGCGAAACGGTCATTGTAGAAGGCGGGTACGGGCTTCCGGATGGAACGGAAGTGCGGCCGCGGGAGGAGAATGGTCAGTGACTTCACGTCTTGGTGAGTTTGTAGAAGGCCACGGCAGGGCGCTCATCCTCGTTGTCGTCAGTTTCGCGCTGGCCGGGCTCGTCTTTACATTCCGGATACCGGTTTCCATTTTCCCGCAAACGGATTTTCCCCGCATCATCATCCTGGTCGACAACGGCATCGCTCCCGTCGACGTGCAGATGCTGACCGTCACGCGCCCCATCGAACAGGCCGTGCGCCTCGTTCCGGGGATTACGGACGTGCGCTCGGTAACTGCGCGCGGTTCGAGCGAAATCAGCGTCTTCTTTCGCTGGGACATCGACATCCACGACGCGCTTCATCAGCTGCAGGGCAGGATCTCCCAGATCCTGCCGACCCTGCCGGCGGATACCCGTTTCTACATCAATCGACTGACCTTTTCCGTCTTCCCGATGATCGGCTTCAGCCTCACTTCACCCACGAAAAATCTAGCCGAACTTTGGGATCTTGCCTATTACGACATCGCGCCCCGCCTTTATCGCCTGCCGGGCGTAGCCGAAACCCGCATCGTCGGCGGGCGGCCGACGGAGTATCACGTTCTCGTGGATCCCGACAAATTGAACGGCTACGGCCTGCCGGTCACGAAAGTCGTGGAGGCCATCCGCAACACCAACCTCATCGCTTCCTCCGGGATGATCCAGGAGAACTACCATCTGTACCTGACCACCGTGAACGGCCTGATGCGAAGCAGAGAGCAGATCGAAGACACGGTCGTCGATGTCATTCAAGGCACGCCGGTTCTGATAAAAGATCTTGCGCGCGTGGTTCCCGGGGAACGTCCCGTCTACAATATCGTCACGGCCAACGGCAGGCCCGCCGTGCTGGTGAACGTTCTGCAGCAGCCCGACGGCAACGCCGTCGCCATTGCGGACGCCGTCAACCGGGAGCTGACGAATATCCGCGGCAGCCTGGCCGGCGATGTCGAAATGTCCGTCTTCTACGACCAGTCCGTTCTGGTCCGGGATTCCATCGGCAGCGTGCGCGACAGTATCCTCATCGGCCTTCTGCTCTCCATGGCGGTCCTGGCGGGATTCCTGAAGAGCTGGAGGACAACCATCATCGCCGCCCTCGTAATTCCGATAGCGGTCCTGATTGCCATTGTGTTTATCAAGCTCTTCCACATGAGCTTCAATTTGATGACTCTGGGCGGGATCGCGGCCTGTATCGGGATCGTCATCGATGACGCCATCGTGATGGTCGAAAACATCGTCGTGCATCTTTCTCTCGGCAAGACTTCGCGTGAGGCCTCCAAAAGCGCCATCCAGGAATTGACTCCCGCTCTGATCGGTTCCACGTTGACGCCGATTATGGTATTTGTCCCCCTGGTGTTTCTGGGCGGCATCACCGCGGTGTTTTTCCGCGCCCTTGCCTTTACCATGGCTACAGCGCTGCTGGCTTCCCTGCTGCTGGCCATTTTCTTTACGCCGGTGCTCGCGGGAATCTTCCTGAAAGGTGTGAAAAGGGCCGCGGCCGCCGATTTCGAGGAAGCCGAGCAGGCGGGCGAAGGTCGTATTCTGCGCCGGCTGACAGGCTGGTACGAATCCGCCCTGAACTGGTCGCTGCTGCACACCCGGGCTATCCTGACAGCCACGGTCGCCGTCGTCGTGGTTTCCATCGGCATCTACTATCGCCTGGGGAGCGGATTTCTGCCGGAGATGGACGAGGGGGCTTTCGTTCTCGATTACGTAATGCCCTCGGGCACATCGCTCGAGGAAACCGACCGGGTGCTGCGGCACATCCAGGACATACTGACCGACACGCCGGAAGTGGAGAGCTATTCGCGACGCACCGGCGCGCGTCTGGCCCTCGCCATCGCCGAGCCCAACACAGGCGATTTTCTTGTCAAGCTGAAGCGGGACCGGGATCGCTCGCTCGAAGAGGTCATCGGGGATTTAAGGCAGAGAATCACCAGCTCCGAACCGGCCATCGAAGTTGAGTTTCCTCATATCCTCGAGGACCTAGTCGGGGATCTCGCGTGGTCGCCCGAGCCGATAGAAATCAAAGTCTACAACGATGATGAGGCGGTATACAAAGAGGTCGCTCAGCGCATCGAAGAATGGCTCCCTCAAATTCCCGGGGTAGTGGATGTAGTCAACCAGACCTTTGTCATCGGACCGGCCGCCAATTTCAGAGTGGATCCGCAAAAAGCGCAGCGCGCGGGATTTACCGTAAAGGACATTGCGGACCTCGAGGCGGCCATTCAGGACGGCGAACTGGCTTCCGACATGATCCGTGGAGGCAATCGTCTGGTGGGCATCCGCGTGCGCTATCCGGAAGAGTACCGGCAATCGATCGACAAACTGGAATCCCTCCTGATCACCTCTCCGACCGGCGTCACCGTTCCGCTCTCAAGCGTCGCAAGCCTGGAAATGGAGGAGACGGAAACAGAAGTTCACAGGGACAACCTGCGCAATGATGCCATCGTGACCGCACATCTTGAAGGACGGGATCTCGGTTCGGCCATGAAGGAGATTCAGGAGCGACTGTACAGGGAGATCTCCCTGCCTCCAGGGACCGAAATCGAATTCGGCGGTCTGTATAAAATCCAGCAGGAATCGTTCCTCGGGCTCACGCAGGTGCTTCTGGCATCGATCCTGCTGATTTTCATCATCCTGGTTTTTGAATTCCGCTCATTCTCGCACCCACTCGCCATCATTGCCGCAACGGTTCTATGCTGTTCGGGTTCCCTGCTCGCTCTCTTGCTCACCGGTACCCCTTTGAACATTTCCTCATTCATGGGCGCGATCATGGTCGTAGGAATCGTTCAAAAAAACGGCATCCTGATGCTGGACTCGGAGAAGCAATTCACGGCTCTGGGGTATCCGTTGCGGGACGCGATCTTCCAGGCCGGCCGCCGGCGCCTGCGCCCCATCCTTATGACGGCCCTGGCCACCATTTTTGGAATGCTGCCCCTTGCCCTGGGTGTCGGCTCCGGAGCCGAGGTTCTTCAGCCGCTGGCTATTGCGGTGATCGGCGGCGTGGGCATATCCATGATCCTTTCTCTGCTGGTTACACCTGTATTGTTCTATCTTATGAGAAAGCGCGAAGTTTAGCGAATCCCTCGCTCCAGGTTCGGCTTGAGAAAAAGGAAGTCGGGCAAAGACACAAAGCAGCAGAGTATGCTGCATTAATTAG
>CAZPHK010000067.1:0-16618 GCA_964586015.1 uncultured Acidobacteriota bacterium
AAACATATTCCCGGTGATCCGCAACTTGAGGCTTTAATGAAGCAGGTTTCCGGTGTATGGTCCATAGAAACAGATCCCCCGAACGCCCGCGTCTATATAAAAGAATACGGAAGCAAGGAGGCGGCTTGGACCTTTCTTGGGAACTCACCGCTTGAAAACATCAGCACCTCTCGAGGATTCAAGCTATATAAGATTATCAAGGACGGTTTTACAGAACGTTACGGCATTCTGGGAACCAATGATATTTCGGTAGAAATAAGTGAAATCCCTGAAATTGTTGATACCTGGAAAGTACCAATAAGTATTGGAAGAAGAATACGGCTCGTACCGGATAAAAGTGTTTTACCTGGTATGGTTTTTATAGACGGCGGATACATCATAACAGACATCGGGGACCTGAGAAATATAAACATGGTTCAGCTTAATAATTTTCAAATCGACAAATTCGAAGTTACCAACAGGGAGTATATGGAGTTTGTAATAGCCGGCGGATATCAGAAGAGTGAATATTGGAAGAACGATTTCATAAAAGATAACAAGGTTCTGAGCTGGGATGAAGCGATGGCGGAATTTGTGGATAAAACAGGACAGCCGGGCCCCGCCACTTGGGAGTTTAGCCGGTATCCGGACGGAATGGGGGAGCATCCCGTCAGCGGAGTAAGCTGGTATGAAGCGGCAGCCTACGCGGTATTCACAGGGAAACAACTTCCTTCAGTCTATCATTGGCACAAAGCTGCTGATCAAGAGACGTTTAATATACAGCCTGTGACCCTCCACAGCAATTTTACCCTGTCGGGAACTTTTCCCATCGGCAGCTACCAGGGAATAGGGCCTTATGGAACCTATGATATGGCCGGAAACGTGCGCGAATGGTGCTGGAATGAATATGAAAAAGATCGATATATATTAGGCGGTGCGTGGGGAGAGCCCGTATACATGTATATCAATCAAATAACATTACCGCCTATGAACCGAGACCTGAGAAATGGATTCCGTTGCATGAAGGCATTCGACGGGGAAGATATTTCGGAGAATTCAATGAAACCGATTCAGGTTGACAAAACATTGCGGGACCTGGATGAAATAAAACCTGTTTCTGATGAAATTTTTGATATTTATTGTAAATCTTATTACTACGAAAGAACTCAACTCGAACAGCTGTCTGAAGCGATCGATGACAGTGATTCCAACTACATACTGGAAACTGTAAGTTTCAATGCTGCATATGACAACGAAAGAATAACCGCGTACATATTCATTCCCAAAAAAATCCAGAAACCGTACCAGCCGATTATTTACTTTCCGGGCACCTCGGCCTGGTTTCATAAATCAGTCCATGACTATAATGCGACTCACGTAGATATAGATCTGATCATAAAATCGGGCCGTGCCGCAATTTTTCCGGTATATTGGGGCACTTTTCAACGTCAGCTTCGTAATCCTATAGATGTCACACCATCACAGTATAGAGATTGGTGTATAAAAGCTTATAAAGATCTTGCGACAACGATTGATTATCTCGAAACACGTCCGGAATTCGACCTTGAGAAACTTGCATACTACGGCTTAAGTTGGGGATCAGGAGTAGGTACCGTATTCGGAGCGTTTGAAAAGCGTATCAAGGGATTTATTTTTGTAGGTGGAGGCATCAAACGAGATACTCTGTACGCGGACCCTCTACCGGAATATGACATGACGATATTTGCCTCCAGAATAACCAGTCCTGTATTGATGATCAACGGTAAATTTGATTCCCTTCTGCCAACTGTAGAGATACTTGCGTATCTTTTGGGAACCCCGGATAAAGACAAGAGAAGAGTCGAGCTGTTTAGCGGCCACGTTCCCCCCTTAGACGACAAGTTTAAAAAGGAATTCCTCGATTGGTTGAACTCCTACTTCGGCCAGGTTAATAAAAGGAATGAATAAACTAAGACCCGACCCTATATGTTTTCCGCGACGGTTTCATGGTATCTGTTTGCTGTATCAGGATAGTGCTCCCTAACAGGCCGTGGCTGAAATCGGCTTCCGTATGACTGCTGACATATGCCTCCAGCTGATCCCAATATCCTTTGTCGTTGCGAATTTTTTTGCAAAAGGAGCATATTGGGACTATTCCACGCAGGGTCTTTACGTCCCCCAAGGCTTTTCCCAATTTTGCTATTGAATCTCTTAATTTTACAAGTATCGGATCGGTGATCTTGAAAAACAGGCCGGCTCCTGTGCGCGCACGCCCGGCAACAGCTCGGTGGGCCCGGCGGGGCCGCCTGCACGTGGCCCGCCAAAGCCGCGGAACTGCGGGGCAGGGACCGGCGGCGGCGCCTCGCCCAGCATGAACCGTACACGCTCGCGGATCTCTTCCGCTTTGGCGACCCACCGGGTGAGTGTGGAAATCCTTCCGCTATCGGATATCAGCAGATCGGTCTGAACCCCTTCAGGGAAATTCTCCGGATCGATCGACTCGCCGCTGTTTGTGCGCCAGGCATCGAAATTCCAGGGAAACAGCTCGTCATTGTGCCATGCAGCGGCCGAACGCGCGAGCGCGATATCCATAAAATCCAGTCCCTTTTCCAGGTCCATTCCGCTGCTGTGGAAGCCCTTTTGCCGCAGTATGCCGATTTTTTCACGCGCACCCAGCCAATTGTAAACACGCCGGGCATCGCGCCAGGCTGCTTCATTCCCGAAGGTATTGCCCACCTCGTCATTGCGGTTATAATGGATCAGGCAGGCGCGGGGAGCGATCAGCGCTACCAACAGGTTCCCGTCCACGGGCAGCCGGTCGACCCGTCCGCTGAAGAACCGAAGCCGCGGGTGGAACCAGTCCGGAAACATTCGCGTGGTCGACTCGATGGATTCGGCCTGGTTGCGTTCGCCGGCCAGCCGATAGGGCAGCGTTCCCCCGACGCCCGTGCTGCCGGCCAGTACCACATCGATTCGTTCATCCATCGCACCTGCGATCGTTGCCTGCTTCCCGTCGCGTGAATATCCGTAAATACCGATTGCGTCCATATTCACTTCCGGTACGTTACCCAGGTAATCCAGCACGATTCCCGCGCCCCAGGCACGGGCCGGGATTGCGGCCAGGTCGCTGGCGGGATACAACGCTTCGAGCACCGGCGCCGCGCCGTCATTGAAGTCGCTGCCGGGATAACCGACTCCGGCATAGCCTCGCCGTATCAGTGTCGCGGTACAACTGAAACCGGGAGTCATCTGTATCGGAAACGGCCCCCGACCTTCCGGCAGGATCATGTCGAAGGAGTATTTCACCTCGCCGTTGGGGCCCAAATGCAGGGTGACTTTGCGGGCACGATACCCCTGCTCCCCGGTTTCCTGCACGTCGGCATGGTGAATTGCCGGCCGGGGTGGGATAGTTCCGAAGACATACTGCTCAAACAGTTTCAGGATTTCGGCGCGCCGCTCCTTCCATTCCCCGGTCGTTTCGACAAGGCGGCCGTCAAGAAAACGGAAAGCATCCGGCAGGCTGTTGATCCGCGGCAGGGCGTCGAAATCGGGGGGCAGTTCGTCGGTCTCGGCTATCCATGCTTTGAATGCCTCGACCTCCGGAATGATTTGGAGCAGTTTCTCGCGATACGCCCGTCGCTCCTCATCCGTCATGGCATTGACGGACAAAGCCATGACCAATGAAAGGAACACACTAACGATCAGTTTGGCTGCCATTTCAAATGCCCCTCTATTCCGGACGAGTCTATAATTCATTGCGAATCTTCCATTTCCAGACGAAGGTAGTCGTAAATCACCCCGGCAGTGAGATCACCCGCCGATACGGTCAACGTCATCGTGTTGTTGCCCGTGTTGAGCATCGAAGCATCGAACCTGAACGCACGCTCGTACCATAAGCCCTGAATCTGATGGCGCGAAATTGCGCCGTCGCCTAAGTTAAGATGGACGGTTCCGGCCTGCTTGCCATTGACCGACACATCGATCGACCGGGTTCCTGTCCCGCAGATCGCCAGACGCAACACGGCGTTTCCCTTCGGTCTGTCATCCAGATTAAAACGGATCGTATACGGAGTTGCGCGGCCCTTTCCCGAAACGCCGCGATATGGCTGCACCCGCGCGTCCGGATCCGTATTGTGCGGGACGTGAGCAAAAAACCAGTCTTTATCATTTCGGCTCTTGCCGACTGCAAAGGTGACATCGTCCGGAAACAGCTTCGGGTATTGCAGCGTGATATCCGGCTCAAAGAAACGGTCGCCGCCGGCAAACTCCGTGGCCGTGCGATTCGGTATGCCGATCTCCCAGACCTGCCTGCCGTAGCGTACCGGCGTCCAACGGAGATCACCCAGATCGACGACCTTACCGGCATCGACGGCAACACCGGCTCTCTTGAATTCACCGAGCACGCCGTCGGCCAGGGCATAAAGCGTATACTCGCCGGGGTTTACCTTTGGTATGGTGAAACGCCCAGCGGAGCCGTCGCTTTTCACCCAGAACTGGTAATGCTTGGCATCGGTCTGCCAGGTAATTTCCATTTCGCCGCCGCCGGGCGTGCGAACCCGGTACGTCGGCTGAGCGAGCCCCACGAGGATTCTGCCGGGAAACTGCTGCACTTCGGGATCGTTCAGCACAAGCCGTCCGGTCACCGTTCCCCTTTGTTCGGGAGTTCCGTAAGTATTCGCGTCGACCCACGCATAGGGCCATTTTTGCGCTTCTTCCCCGGCCCTGGCGCGAGCATCTTCCAGCATGGCCTGCGGATCGGGCCCTTCGTTGACGTAGAGCATAAACGGGCCGATGACCTTAGCAGCCCGTAGTAAAAGTACAGTGGGTCGCGCGCATAGGGCTTGCGAGGCAAGCTCAAGGCGCGAGGAGGAGTCGATGCGGGACATCGTCGACGACGAGCAACGAAGAGATTGCCCGCAACCCCTATGCGCCCAAAGGGTTCCGGCGGCGCAGGGGCATCTGCTGCGTTGGCGCTCCTCAACGATGCACCACATCGCATGCGTCGCGCCGCCTTGCATCTGCCCCTGCGGCGCTCGGAACGCGGCCCGCTGTACTTTTACCACGGGCTGTTAGTCCAGGCTTCGCCGTCGGCAACCGTCACGTTCGCTCCGCCGTAATGACTCGACCGCCAGTAGTTGAGTACAACCGGCGCCTGCACTTCCGTCGTATCTCGATGGACAAGAAATTCGGGCTTGGTCGGACCCCCGCTCAAGTATTCGACCGTCGGATTGACGAAGTAAAACCCGATGCCGCGTGTTGTCGAAGAAAATCCGAATGCCGGATTCTCCCACTGAATCGCAGTGTAAACGTATTTGTCTTCGTCCGGGAGCGTCTCAGGGTAATATTTGTTTCGCCGCTCGTCCGCACTGAGCCAGTCGAAAAAGTCCGCGAGCTTCACTGCGAACCGGGCCTCGGTCATTGTTGCGGCAGCATATTCGGGCAGATGCTCGAAGATGCAGTACGTATAGATTCCCGAATCTCCGCGACCCAGGGTATAGCGGATCTCGATGTCGGCCGGGAAATCACCGTCGGGGGCCGCGCCGGGGCCATGTCCCATCTTGATTCCCACGGAGATGCCCTTGATCGACACTTCGGCACGCTCGCCTCCGTTGTCCTTGGGATCGATTGTCGCATGGGTCACAAGATCCGCAGCACCGGTCGTGTCGTGAGACCAGTATCCTCCGGGATGTCCCGACTGATCCGTCAGCAACTCGGTTCCCTTGTACAAAAGGGATCGGATATCGCCGTTGCTCTTGAGAATCCTGGCTGTGACGATGCCGTTTGAAAGCGTAAACGTATTTTTGTCTTCAAGGAGCGTAACGCCGCCCTCTTTCTCTGCAGCGTGAACGGCCGGTGGAATGGACATTCCCAGAAGTAAGACAACCGCTACAGCAGTACGTATATTCTCAAATTTCATCATTCAAGGCACCTGTCCATGAAATCCGGAAATGCCGGCCAATCCTCAAGCATGACGCCATGCCATCGCTATGCATCAGGCGGCCGGTTAAATAATCGTGTTTTATCAGCCAATAAGTTCCGGATTTTACTACAAGCGGGAACAGAGAAACGGAGAATCTCGTACACTCCCGCCTTTTCAGCGAAAAATAGTAAAATCAGGCATCGAAATTCAATGATAATGACATAATGCATATTATAAAAAACCAAAGGCAGGTTTCGATGGGGAACAAGTTTCCAAAACAGGCATGCATTCATCCCATCGACAGGACCATCCACCTGTGGCCCTGCGGGGTCAACATTCCTATCAGTCACTTTTACCCATCGCTCCCGGAAGGACTATGAAAACACACGTGCTTGCCCTGATCCTGCTCGTCCCCCTCGCGGCGCAGCCCCAGGATGTCGCCCCCACAACGCCCGAAGGCGTGACCGTGGACGGGCTGGTCTACCCGACGAACTTCACAACGATCGATACCCCCAGGGCCGGTGTCCTCGGCTTGCGTGCAATCGACATCCCGCGCTACACGCAAACCGGCCCGCTGCCCGATCCTGCTCCCGGGCATCACTGGGTGCTGCCGCCTGTACCGCACAATCCGAAGTTGCCGACCATTTGGACGATAGGCGACTCGACCGTGCGCTGCGGTGTCAACGCCACAGGCGATGACCTCCCGGGCCAATGGGGCTGGGGCACACCCTTTGTCGGCTATTTCGATCTCAACAAAGTCAACGTCGTCAACCGCGCCGTGGGTGGGACGACAACCGCCAGCTTCTACACCACGCTGTGGGGGAGCATGGTGGATCTGATCAAGAAGGGCGACGTAGTCCTCATGCAATTCGGCACAAACAGCGGAAGAGGCGAATTGCCGGGCGTCGGCGAGAAAATCCGGCAGGCCACCGGACGCGACGGCCGGCCTGTCACAAACCATACCTATGGTTGGTACATTCGGCGGTTCATTGCCGAGACGCGGGCCAGGGGGGCCACGCCTGTCGTCTGCTCGCTCATCCCCCGAGGTTCGCGGAATGCTAACGGAACCACTGTGCCTCAGGCTGCCTGGGCAAAAGAGATCTCGGCCGAGGAAAATGCCGACTTCATCGACCTCCATGAACTCATCACGCGCAGGTACGACGCCATGGAACGAAGCGAGGTAGACGCGCTGTTCTGCGGGTCCCCCCACACCAGCTGGGCCGGCGCAGTCTTTAACGCCGAGAGCGTCATCTCCGGTCTGAAAGCACTGAAGTCCGATCCTGTCGCGGCGTACTACATGCCCCGGGTCAAAGAAATCCCCGCGGCGTTTGAAAGGGATCAGGAGAAACGACCATGAACAGGAAAGTTGCATGCCTTTCGATTCTTTTTCTTGCAGCCGTTGCCTGTCCGGCAGAGGAACCCAGGATGCTCGAGCTGAAGGGAGAGGGCCGGGTTTTGGGAGCCCACGATCCGGCCATGATTCGCCAGGGCGATACCTTCTACGTCTTCTGCACCGGAGGCGACATCCGGCGCGGTAATTTTCTTCCGATCAAGAAATCCAAAGATCTGATTCACTGGGAGCCGGCCGGCAGCGTCTTTCAGGAACTGCCGGCCTGGTGTACCGAGGAGATCCCCGGCACGCGCGGCACCTGGGCTCCGGACGTGTCCTACTTCAACGGCAAATACCACGTTTACTATTCGGTCTCTACCTTCGGCAAAAACAGCTCCGCCATCGGCCTGGTCACCAACAAAACCCTCGAAGCCGACAGCCCGGACTACCGCTGGACCGATCAGGGCATGGTCATCCGCTCCACGGAAGGGGAGACCGACTGGAACGCCATTGACGGAAACCTTGTCCTGGAGGGAGAGGACAAGGCATGGCTGGTGTGGGGCAGCTTCTGGAGCGGAATCAAGATGCGCCGCATCGACCGCTCCACGGGCAGGCTCTCCGGCGAAGACACCACCCTGTATTCCATTGCAGCCCGTCCGCGCCAAGGCGAACACCAGACCCCGCCCACGAGCGGGGCCATTGAGGCGCCTTTCATTGTCAGGCACGGCGACTACTGGTACCTCTTCGTCTCCTTTGATTTCTGTTGCCGCGGGCCACAAAGTACGTATCGCATTATGGTGGGGCGTTCAAAAGCTGTTACAGGGCCGTATGTGGACAAGGAGGGCAAACCCATGATGGAGGGTGGCGGGACTGAGTTGCTGGCGGCCGGCAAAAACGGCCAATGGGTCGGCCCGGGCCACTGCGCCGTAGTACAGGATGCCGGCGGCGACTACCTGGTCTTTCACGCCTACCGGGCGCAGCGCGAACCCGGCAAACCCGATTCCGAACTAAAGATCTCTACTATTGTTTGGGAGAACGGCTGGCCTCGTGTGGCGCCGCTGCCCTGATTGTATACCTGCACTATTTTGTGCCGAGGTAATAGCCCGTCATCGATAAAGTCTGTTGTGCCTGTCAAAGGCGAGCCGTTCAGCCCGATTGCCGGGCCGCCGGCGTTCGAGCGATACACATTGAAGGCGACGTCCTCCGGATCGCTTTTGAGCAGCCGCCAGCCCAGATAGACGCTTCCGTCCCCAATGTTCAGTGCCAGCATGCCCCGATTGATCTTTTCCTCGACCCGCGTCCCGGCCCATCCCAAAACCGCGTCGGGATCGTATAGCGGATCCATCGCATAGTAATTCAGATTCGGCGTTATTTCCTCAGGTGTGAGCTCTCTCATCCCGCTGTCGTTATCGACAGGCGGACGATTGCTTTTTGCGTGCGATCCTGAAGAGTGGCTATAGAGGGCATTGTGCAGATCATCAACAAAAAAACACGACTCGTTTGAACATATCTGATTACTCCCTTTGGAAGTGCGGCAGCGAGCTGCCGCCTTTGTTGCGTCTTTGTGTGATGAGTCGAAGGCAGGAGCAAGCTCCCGCACTCCAAAGAAGCTCCGCTTCACGAAATACGATGTTATAAATTTGCGACAAAAATAATTAGCCTTGTGCTGTCCCGCAAGAGTTTGGAACGAATTCTGAGACACCACACTTAGTAACTTTGATCTTCCGCCTTGTCCAGCCTTGTGTCCGGCAAGCCGTCGCACTGTTGCGTGCTGAAGTCTTCGACGTTCTTGAGAATAAAGATCGGGACGCCGGCGGCATGCCCGGCACGGACACGTGAAAAGTCGGCCTTTTTGACATCTTCCAGTACAAAGGCCGGGCGCGTATCCTCCTCCTTGTAGCCGACCTCCAGATTGTGCACCTCGAGCCCGTCGACGTGGCGTATGAATAGACCGTGTGCCGGCAGCAGTCCGAACATGCTGGGTTCGGGGTAATCATTTTCCCGCTCCGGCGTATCGAAGGGTTCCCGCGGTTGCGGGCCGTCCTGGGACAGGAAAAAGAAGGTATTCACCAGGTCCGCCGGTTGTTTCGCCACCTGCTCCAGGCTCATTCCTCCTTTGTGCAGAACGTGGATGTTGTTCAGGGTCACATCCTCTATGCAGTGGCCGGGAATTCCGGAGATGATCGATGCGTATCGCGGATCGGCGTCGTAGACAAACAGGTTACTGATCAGGACGCGACGAATGGCGCCGACCGGCACCCCCTCAGGCCCCCGCATCCGGCTGCCGAGGCGCAGAAATAAAGGTGCGTTGGTGATTTCACGCATCGTGATATTGGAGATCGCAACGTCTTCCAGCAGTCCCCCGTCGACCGTTTCAAGCGCCAGCCCGCGGCAATGATCGAACACGCAGTTGGAGATGGTAATGTTCTTAAAGCCGCCGTTGGATTCGGTCCCGAATTTGATCCGGCCGGCTGGGCCGTCGTTGTCCGGCGCCCGCTTTTGTGTCTTAAGGAATGTGCCGTCCAGGAGCGTACCGATGTCATAGCCGCTGACCTGGCAGTTGGTGACGGTTACGTTCTCCGTCGCACGGGCATAGCCCAGCGCAAAGGAACTCTTCAAAACCAGCGCGTCATCGTTGGGCGAATTGACGGTGCAATTCGAGACACGCACGCTGCGGCAACAATCGATGTTGATCCCGTCGCGGTTGGTATCGATCCTGACGTTGTCGATTGTCAGGTTGTCCACACCGGTGGCCAGGATGCAGAAATGCCCGCCTCTGTACAACGTGATGTCCCTGACGATGACATTGCGGCAGAGCTTCAGTGCGATAATCTTGTTGCCGGCCAAAGGCCGTCGTCCGTCCTCGCGATCCAGTCCCTTGCTGCCGTCGATCATACCCGGACCAAGAACGGAAATATTTTCCAGGTTCTCGCCCCAGATCAGGCTGTCGTGCCAGTGGCTGTGGCCGAAATCCTGGTAGCGGTATTTGTCGCCCCAGATATTCGGTTCGGCGGGATCGAACCCGGCTTCCCCGCCGGGTTCGGCGGCTACGATTACAGCCCCCTGGCTGAGGTACAGTGCGATGTTGCTTTTGAGATGTATGGAGTGGCTCAGATATCTGCCGGCCGGGAAGTAGACGGTTCCGCCGCCTCCGGCCGCCGCTGCATCGATCGTCCTGTTGATTGCCTCCGTATCGAGCGTCCGGCCGTCTCCGGCCGCCCCATATTCGGTGACGTCGCAAGATTTGGCTGAAGCCGGCCACGCCGCCAGAACCAGAGCAAATGCAAAGAACGCGGCCATTACGGCTGCGTGACGACCGTTCGCTTTTCCGCTCATCTCAAATCTCCTTATTCTCATGGAACCGGCACCGTTTTGGGGTCACGCTATCACAACATGCCTCGTTATTGTTGTCAATTATCGCGGGGGAACCGCTCTTATGGCACGTTTTTTCAAAAATTCCCGGGCTCTATCCGGCTGCGTTCCCGATCGTACGGGCGATCCTTCTGAAGGCATTTATACACATCGACATAAATTCATACGCATCTGTATTTACCCTTTCTCAGGATCAGAGGACTGCCCAAAGGACAAGAAAATTTGTCATTGGTCATTGGTTATTTGTTATTGGTCATTGGTCATTTCAATAACCAATACTCAATCATCAATGATAATTAATTAGGCTGGCGCTATGTACAGCCATCTATGCCGTCCTGTATAAAACGGAACTGAAGTTTTATAAGACATATCCTATCATCCGGACGGTCCCGCCGCGGCACCTTGGCAACAAGCCGTCCGGTGTGTATGATGTCGTTGCAATTCCAACCGCGTTCCGGTGCCGTGAAACCGTAGGAAATTAACATCCCGGAGGAAGGACCGATCATGATAAGAAACGCCTTCAAAATGAAACTGTCCAGCGGCGACGTTGAGGAGTACAAGAGGCGACACGACGCAATCCGGCCTGAGCTGCTCGCCGAGCTGCGCAAAGCCGGCATCCGCGACTATTCCATCTATTACGATCCGGAGACGCGGATACTGTTTGCCTTCCAGAAGCTGGCCGACGACAACACCGCGGACGCCCTGCCTCAGAACCCGGTTGTGCGGGAATGGTGGGACACCATGAACGACGGCATCATGGAATACGACGATAAGAATGAACCCGTCTCGATTCCCCTGGCCGAAGTCTTCCACATGGACTGATGAAGAAGACCCCGACACCTGCCTTTCATGCAAATCTCTTGAATTTCCAGCCGCAATGTTGTCGTATGTGAGGGAAAAAAATTTGAAAATCAGTTCCGATCCATTTTCCAGCCGGCTTGTCGCCAACAGCTTCAGCGAAAGACAAAGTTATGGAAAAGGAGATGCCCATGATTCGACACGTGCAGTGTTGTGTGACGATAATCCTCCTGCTGGCCTGCGGATGCACGAAGATCCGGGAAACGATGGTGTTTACAGGAGAACCTTCCAAAGAATTCACCGTCACGAATCCGGTTGCGATATCGCGCACGGCTGAAACGATCAGCCTGGACTGGAACGCGGTCGCCGGCACGGTTCCCGATATGACTCTTGATAATGCTGCGGTTTACGACGATCAGGGCGGGCAGTTTCTGGTGACCCAGTCCGCCGATATCGACGGAAGAACGACGCTGTTATTCCAGGCCGACTTTGATCCGGAACAGACAAAATCCTACCGGCTGATGAAACTCCCCGATGGGGCAAAAAAGCCCCATCCGCGGGCCACCACCTACTGTTGCTTTTTGCCGGAACGCGACGACGATTTTGCCTGGGAAAACGACAAAGTCGCCAATCGCATGTACGGACCGGCCCTCGAGTATGAGACCATCACCAGCGGCGTCGACGCATGGGGCAAATGCGTCCCCTATCCTGTCGTCGAAAAATTCATCAGAGCCTACACCCAGGAAGAAATTCCCTACCATTACAACCACGGTGAAGGCGGAGACTTTTACAAGGTGGGCAACACCCTCGGCTGCGGGGGGATGGCGCCGTTTGTATATGAAAAGGTCCAACTGCCCAGGAATTTTTCGGACTGGAAAGTCCTCGCCAACGGTCCCATACGATCGGTCTTTGAATTAAACTACAAATCATGGGAGGCGGGGAACTATACAGTCAGTGAAACCAAGCGGATATCCATCGACCTGGGATCCAACATGAGCCGTTTCGAATGCCGCTATTTGGCCCGGGACGAGGAAACGGTGCCGCTGGCGGCAGGGATCATACTTCGGGACACATCGGACCGGACCTGGACCGGCGAGGGAGCAATCGCCTACTGGCTTCCCACGGATTTTATCGAGGGCATGTTCGGCTGCGGCGTGGTTTTCGGATCGGAATACGAACCTGAGACCGTTCAGGCGGACAATCACCTGCTCCTGACGCTCGAGCAGAAAGTCGATACGCCCGTTGTCTATTATGCCGGCTCCTGCTGGGATGAAAACGCCGGGTTCGACAGCTTCGAAAAATGGCAGCAGTACCTGGCCGGCTTTAAGAAACGGATCGATCATCCGGTTATCATCAAAATTGAAAAGTAATGTTTTAAAAAGGGAGTATTTTCATGGAAGTCAGATATTCACCCGATCCTGTGCGGTTTTGCCGCATGACGACACAGGAAGTGCGTGAAAATTTTTTAGTGGAATCACTGTTCCGGCCGGGCGCCATTGAAATGCTGTATACGGATGTGGACCGGGCAATCATAGGCTCGGCCGTGCCGTCCGATAAACCCCTGACCCTGACTTCGGCCGACGAACTGCGGGCCGATTTCTTCTGCCAGCGCCGGGAACTGGGCATCCTGAACATCGGCCGGCCGGGAACAATAACGGTCGACGGCCAGTCCTTCTCAATGGCCAACCTCGATTGCCTGTACATAGGTCGCGGTTCAAAAAATATTCAATTTGCCGGTGACGATTCGAAAAATCCCGCAAAATATTATCTTCTCAGCTATCCGGCGCATAAAGACTTCCCAGCCGGACACATGCCGTTCGACCGGGCCGATCCGGTCCGGTTGGGCTCCGTCGAAGGCGCCAATAAGCGCACGATATACAAATGCATCCATCCGGACGGCGTGCAAAGCTGCCAGCTGGTAATGGGCTTTACGGTTCTGGATCCGGGCAGCGTCTGGAATACCATGCCCCCGCATACGCACGAACGCCGCATGGAAGTCTACCTTTACTTCAATGTGCCCGGCGATGCGCGCGTGTTTCATTATATGGGTCAGCCGTCCGAAACACGGCATATCGTGGTCGCCGACGGCCAGGTCGTAATCTCTCCAAGCTGGTCGATTCACGCCGGTGTCGGCACGGCAGCCTATACATTCTGCTGGGGGATGGGCGGCGAAAACCAGGCGTTTGACGATATGGATCACCTATCCATGGACAACATCAGGTAGTTCAAAAAAGGATTCAATGCCATGATCTTGGACCGATTCAAACTGGACGGCAAGGTCGCCGTCGTAACCGGCGCCTCCCGTGGCCTGGGCCGGGCGATCGCCCTGGGGCTCGCCGAAGCGGGCGCCGATATCGCCCTCGTGGATATCCTGGATATGGCCGGGACAAAATCCCGGATTGAAAAGCTCGGGCGCAGGTGCGTCGCCGTCACTGCCGACCTGGGCGAGAAAGAACCCGCCGAACGAATCGTCGATGAAACCGTCAAGGGGCTGGGCGGCATTCACATACTTTTCAACAACGCCGGGATCATCCGGCGCGCCCCGTTCACGGACTTTACGGTCGAAGACTGGGATGACGTGATGAATGTTAACATTCGCGGGCTGTTCTTCCTGAGCCAGGCGGTCGCCCGGAGGATGATCGAGCAGGGCCGCGGCGGGAAAATCGTGAACACGGCTTCCATGCTCAGTTTCCAGGGAGGCATTCTCGTCCCTTCCTATACCGCGTCCAAAAGCGCGGTCATGGGACTCACGCGGCTGATGGCCTGCGAACTGGCCAAACACAACATCCAGACCAATGCGATCGCGCCGGGCTACATGGCCACCGAAAACACCCGGCCGCTTCGCGAGGATCCCGTCCGCAATAAGGCCATTCTGGAACGGATACCCGCGGGCCGCTGGGGCGAACCCGAGGACCTTCAGGGTGTTGCAGTGTTTCTGGCATCTTCGGCTTCCGATTACCTGAACGGCTACACGATCGCCGTAGACGGCGGCTGGCTGGCGCGATGAACACAACGGGGAGACATACAATAAACCATCCGGCTTAGGGAAATGAATGATGGATATCAATCAGACGATTCACCGGCTTGTCCGGGACGGCTTTATCCTGGTCTTCAACCAGGACAGGCTGGATGTCGTAAAAACGGCGCAGGCCCTTGCGGATGCGGGTATAGGAAATATGGAAGTCACCTGCCGGATTCAAAATCCATTGGGAAGAATTCACAGGCTCAAGCAGGCCATGCCGGACTTCTGTGTCGGGGCCGCCAGCCTGGTCGATTACCCGCCCGTGCTGAAACGCTATAACGAACGAACCCTCCACGATCAATTGCCGTCCGTGGATGAAGCCGTGGATGCCGGCGCGGATTATCTGGTGTCCGCCTTGAATTTCAGTGAGGCTGCTTATGAAAAATATTCCGGCCGTGTTGCCCTGGTGCCGGGATGCGGATCGGCGACTGAAATAGTCCGCCAATATGCAAACGGGGCAAATTTGTGCAAGCTGTTTCCCGCCAAACAGCTCGGCGGTCCGTCCTACATCAAGGCCCTGGATCCTGCCATTCATAAGCTCATCAGCATCGTACCCACCGGGGGCACCAGCGCGGAAAATATCCCCGGCTATATTGAAGCCGGAGTCCTGATCCTGGGAGGATCGTTCAGCATGATTCCCAGTGAATCCTTGAACAAAATTATCGAAGAACAGGATTATGCCCTGCTATCCAGTGAAATGAAGAAAATTAAAACTGTGATCGATGACCGCCGCGCCGGAAAATATCCCGGGATAGATTTACAAACGGCTTCGCTGGAGCAGATATGCAAAATTACCGGCAGATGTTTTAATGTAGATTAACACCGAGAGGTCGGACGATGCCGATACTGACACTCAAAGACGAAAGTGAATGCAAATGGGATATCGTCTCCCTGGGGGAGATCATGCTCCGGTTGGATCCCGGAGAGCAGCGCATTCATACGACCCGCACCTTTAAAGTCTGGGAAGGCGGGGGCGAATACAACGTAGCCCGCGGGCTTAAGCGCTGTTTCGGAAAGCGCGCCGCGGTTGCCACAGCCATTGTGGATAATCCCGTAGGCCGGCTCCTGGAAGACCTGGTGTTTCAGGGCGGCGTTAATCTGGACTACGCCAAATGGGTGCCCTATGACGGGATCGGCAGGAATTCCCGGATCGGTTTGAACTTCACGGAGCGTGGATACGGCGTGCGCCCGGCCGTCGGCTGTTCGGATCGTGCGAACAGCGCGGCGTCGCGGTTGAAAAAGGGAGATTTTGACTGGGAAGCCATCTTCGGCCGTGACGGCGCCCGCTGGTTTCATACCGGAGGCATTTTCGCGGGCCTTTCGCAAACGACGCCCGAGGTAGTCGTCGAGGCCATGACTGCCGCGAAAAAACACGGCGCCGTCATCTCTTACGACCTGAACTACAGGGCGTCGCTGTGGAACGACACGGGCGGACGGGAAAAAGCGATGCGGGTGAACCGCTCCATTGCACCGCTTGTCGATGTGATGATCGGCAATGAAGAGGATTTTTCGGCGGCGCTGGGATTTGAGGTTCCCGGCCTGGACGCAGGCTGTTCCAAGCTGGATCCCGGCAACTTTAAAAAAATGATTTCCCGGGCAGTGAAGATGTTTCCCAATTTCAAAGCCGTTGCCACTACCCTGCGCAACGCGAAAACCGCCACCAGAAACGATTGGGGCGCGGTTTTGTATGCAGGCGGAGACTTTTACGACGCTTTCCTTCGCGAAGACCTGGAAATACTGGATCGCGTCGGAGGCGGCGACAGTTTTGCCTCCGGACTCATTTACGGCCTGATGGAGCAGAAAACGCCGGATGAGGCGGTCAATTACGGGGCGGCGCACGGGGCACTGGCCATGACGACACCCGGTGACACGACTGCCGCAAGCCTGAAGGAGGTCCAGCGGATCATGAAAGGCGGCGCCGCCAGGATTATCCGTTAAAAAAGAACTATAAAACGCAATCATTTAATTTGAGCTTCCGGCGGAGGAAGCAGTGATTCCGACCCGCGAGGAGCTGGCATCCCTAAAGGTTTTCAAAACCACCGCCTTCAATCACTCGGCCATTCCTGCGGTTTAAATATCCAATTGACACTTTTTTACCGGAATCTGCGACTTCCGAAAGCCGATATCCACAAACCCGGGAAATAAAAGCTAAAGGCTATTGCCATTATTGCAGGCATTATATTTCCCAGTTTTAAGTCGGAATAGCTTACACGCAGAA
>CAZPHK010000067.1:16628-23257 GCA_964586015.1 uncultured Acidobacteriota bacterium
AAAGGGGCCTTTTTCTGCATGTAAGGCCTGTTTTTAAAGGCAAAATCGCGACTAACATTTTATTTATCAGTAATTTCCCACGGTCCGTCCCAAAGCTGCCCAATGCTGCCTGCACAACGCATTCGATCCGGGATTTTCCACAATTCCTCCGGATCAGGCCATAGTCGGTAAATTTATGCAGGCTGGTGGATTCCTGTTGGTTCTTATCATCGCAATCATCCTGTTAAGATCTACAGCTCTTTCTCTTGGAAAGACGACCATCCCGCAACAGGATTGATTACCCGTCGGCGTCGGAAATACCGACCCCTTCTAAACCGCCGTGCCGGCCGGTTTTATAAATCCCTCCTTATTTCTCCGTTGGGCAGCATATTGTCCGGATGATACTCCCCTTTTTCTTCCATCTGATACCTGAGACAGTTATGGTTGTCGACCAGGCAATATTTTTCTACCCAGTCCCTTTCCAAATTTCCATCGGCCGTGTATTTCCTGAAAGGATCCATTTTCTTATACCCGCTCCGACGGCGATTTGAAAAGGATGCGGCAAAAGCCGGTACCGATACAGGCCCAGGGCTATTCCGGGATCGATGAAGATTTTCCGGTTTTTCAGTTCAACCGAACAGGAAAGCCCGCGAACTCCCAGCGATTCGGCCCCTATAATTTGAACCTTCATGCTGTTTTATCCTGTCCCCATTTATCGCACACGGGGCTGCCGCCAGCCGGCTGCCGGCGCTTTTCGACGGCCCGCTGTCTCTAAGAAACGGCATCGTCGATTTCAATGATCCGTCCCGCCCCCCCTTCAATATATTTTTGCGGGTAGAGATCTCCGATTTCCTGCTTATGCATGGTGCAATGGGTGGCACAGATCAAATCCAGATCTCTAAGAGACTCCGGGCGATTGCCGTGCAGTCCTCCGATAATCCCGTAAACGCGGCCGAATGAAGAGGCAGCGGCTAAGATATGCTCCATTCTTGGATGGGAGCATCCCGCAATAACCACAATGCCCTTTTGTGTTTCGACGCAAAGGGACTGCTCTATTCCTTCCAGCTCCCCCGTGGAATAGACGCCTTCGAAAAGCTTTGCGGAATTATCCACCGCAGTGACCTTTTTGGCGCGCTTCACACCCCTGAAAGAACGGGGAACCCAGACGTCTACCGCATTATTCTGATCGAGGAAAAGGGACAAGCCCCCGATATGATCAAAATGATAATGCGAAATAAATACGTTATCTATTTCTTCGGGATCGATTCCCAATTCCCTCATGTTTGAAAACAGTATGAATCCGCTCGCACCGGTATCGAAAAGGATCCTTCTCCCGTGGGTTTCCACTAAAGCGGAAAATCCCCAGTCAGGGCAAAGATTGCTTCTTAAAGTGTTATTGTCGTAAATAATCGTGACCTTCATTTATACTCCCGAAGATGGAGCTCAATTTGTTATCTCTATCCGCCCGTCGGGTTATTATAAAAGATTAAAAGGAAGGAACGATGCCCTGCCTGTCCGATTTTTTACTTTCACCCCTTCTGCCGCCGGCTCCATTCCGCCGCCCTTTTAAGAACGGAACATTAAAATGAACGTAGCTCTCGTAAACACAAACCGAATGCAGCCGCCCATAGCTCCGATCGGATTGGATTATGTGGCTGAGGCACTTTATGCCGCGGGGCATTCCGTGTCACTTCTCGATCTTTGCTGGGAAGACAATCCCGAAACAGCCATTCATCGATTTTTTAAAGATGACGATTTTGGACTGGTTGGGATGACGCTGCGCAATACGGACGATTGCGCCTTTTGCAGTCGCGAGTCATTTCTATCGGGATTCATAGACATGGTAAAAGCCGTACGAGAGAATTCCGGGGCTCCGATTGTTCTGGGCGGCGCCGGATTTTCCGTGATGCCTGAATTCATTCTCGATCTTGTAAAGGCCGACTTCGGCATATGGGGAGATGGAGAGTTCATTCTGCCCGAGCTTGCAGGCAGGTTGGAAAAACGACAATCCTATCAAGATCTGCCTGATTTGATCCGGCATTTTGACGGACAGTGGCGTCGAAATCCGTCATCCTCGGGATCTCTCTCTACTCTTCCCTCCATGCGCCGGACCTGGGTGGATAACCGGCATTATTTTCGCTATGGAGGACAAACCGGGTTTGAGACCAAGCGCGGCTGTTTCGGCCGCTGCATTTATTGCGCCGATCCCGTGGCTAAAGGCAGTTCCGTGCGCGTTCGCCGGCCCGCCGCAGTTGCAGATGAACTGGAATGCCTGATCGAACAGGGGATCGATGCGTCGCATGCGTGCGACTGCGAGTTCAACATACCGGAGAAACATGCTCTTGCTGTCTGCCGCGAGATCGACCGACGAGGTCTCGGCGACAAAATACGCTGGAACACTTACTGCACCCCTGCGCCATTCTCCAGGGAGCTCGCCGGAGCCATGCGGGCCGCCGGCTGCTGGGAAATCAAATTCGGAGCCGACAATGGCAACGTTGAGATGTTGAAACTGCTTGGACGCGATTTCACCCCTGACGACATCCGCAATGCCGCGCGCCGGGCGAAAGAGGAAGGAATCTCGGTAACGCTCGACCTGCTGCTGGGCGCTCCGGGAGAAACTGTAGAAAGCATTGAACAGACAGTCGAACTCGTCAAACAGGTCGATCCGGACCGGGTCGGCGTTTCCCTGGGCGTGAGGATCTACCCTGGCACCGTTCTGGCCGGACAGCTGGCTGCGGGAGAGCACGCATGCGGACTCGTTGGAGGGAAAGATCCCTTCGATCCTCTCTTTTTTCTCGAACCACGGATAGTACCGTTTGTTTTTGAATGGATAAATGCGCTCAACGGAAATGACGACCATTTCCTTTTCTTCAACCCTGACGGACCCGAACAGGACTCCGACCACATTTCAAATCCATGGATGATAGAGACTATTGCACGGGGATACCAGGGCGCCTTTCAGGATATCCTCCGCCTCTGATCAAAAATATAAGCCGGGAATTTATGATATAGTTGTTTTATCCCACCAAAAAAAAGGAGAAACCAAAATGTTATCCTTAAAAAACCCGTTCATTTTTGCGCCCATTAAAACCGGCTATGGCGATGCCGGGGGCTTTGTAACCGAGAAACACCTTTCCTTTTATAAAGAAAGGGCAAAATACCTGGGCGCGGCTATTCCCGAGCCTTTTTATATGGACAAGGGCCTGCGAGAGCTGCCCACGCAAATGGGAATCGACAGTGACGAAAAAATCGACGGCTTAAAGAAACTCACCCGCCTGCTTCATGGGACCGATACTAAAGCGATTGCACATCTCAATCACCCGGGACGGATGGCAAATCCTAAAATACCGGGCAATTATTATATTTCTTCGACGGATAAGCCGTGTGAGAACGGCGGGGCCGTCCCACAACGGATGTCGAAGCAGGATATTGAAGACGCGATTCATTTGTTTCAACAATGCGCCGCGAGAGCTCAGGAAGCGGATTTCGATATGATCGAACTGCAGTTCGGCCATGGGTATCTTGCAGCCCAATTCCTGTCTCCCGGCGTCAATGACAGAGACGACGAATACGGTGGAATTTTGGAACATCGAGTCCGATTCGCGCTCAACACATTATTGGCGGTAAAAAACGCCGTTCATTTGCCCATAATCGTCAGGATAAGCGGCGATGAAATGATGCCAAACGGCATTAAATTTCCGGAAATGCTTGAATTCTCCCATCTGCTGGAACTGGCGGGTGCTTCCGCTATTCATGTTTCCGCCGGCACAGTTTGCTCCACTCCACCCTGGTTTTTTCAACACATGTTCGTTCCCAAGGGCAAAACCTGGGAAATGGCAAAGCAAATCAAGGAAAAGGTGAATATTCCCGTCATTTCCGTGGGACAGATAAATGAGACAAAAGATATTGAGAAGATAAAGAACGAAAATATTTCTGATTATATGGCTGTCGGAAGAGCCTTGGTTGCCGACCCTGATTTCATAGGAAAATATCTCGGTGAAATCAAAGGTGAAATCAGGCCATGCCTGGCGTGCGCGGAAGGATGCCTGGGCGGAGTGAAAGCCGGGAAAGGGCTTCAATGTCTGGTGAATCCGGCCGTGGGCGCGGACGATGTCATTTCTGAATCTCCCCTTAAGCCAAAAAAGTGCGCTGTAGTCGGCGGCGGATTGGCAGGCATGGAAGCAGCGTTGGTTCTTGAAAAAAGAGGTCACGGCGTGGATTTGTATGAAAAGGATCAATTGGGAGGTCAATTCAATTTTGCCCCATTGACGCCTAAAAAGGCATCCCTGGGGAAATTAACCCAATACTATGCCCGCGAATTGGAAAAGAGCAGTGTGAATATTTTCTACAAAGAAGCAGTGGAATCCGACCTTGCCTCTTACGACGAAGTGATTCTGGCGACAGGATCCATTCCAAAAGTGCCGGAAATCCCGGGACTGGATAAATATTATTGGGCCGAAATTCTGCTTGAGAAAAACCTGCCGGAGAACAGCAAAATCCTCATCATCGGCGGCGGACTCATAGGCGTCGATATCGCTACAGCGCTTATTTTAAACAATAATAAAGTCACTTTAGTGAAACGCACGGAGGATTTCGGCGAGGATATGGAGGCAATTGCCAAGAATCTTTCGCTCAAAATGATAAAAGAAAGCGGCGCTGTTTTCAGCGACCACACGCACATTAAAAAGATCGAAGGAAAAACCGTTTATGCCGAGCGGGAAGGTGAGGATATAAAGTTTGAGGATATCGATATTTTTGTCGTTTCAACGGGAATGGAAAGCTTTAATCCGCTTGAAAGTAAATTGAAAGACAAGGTATCCGTTCACGTCATCGGTGACGCCGTAAAAGTCGGCAAAGCTCAGGATGCGATTAAAAGCGGGTACAAACTGGCGTATGCATTGTGAGAAGCCCGAATATAAAGGTCACTCTTTTTCCTTTGGCGGACTGTAGAATTCTCCGGAATCCGTGCGAATCAGGAAAAATATATAGGTCTGATCCACTTTCCGGGTAATAGCCGGAGCATGCCAGACCATTGAAGGCGCCACCGAAACCATTGGGCTGTCGATAATAAATTTTTCATCCTTATTCTCGCCCATATAGAAATCGATTTCCGCGCCCAGATAATCCGGTCTTTTTGCATCCAGGCCCACATAGCACAGATATTCGTCCCCCTTGTGTACATGCGGATCAAATCCCGGTATTTTGCCGTGCCAATCGCCCAACCCGCTGTAGAATCCCCATGTGAAATTAACCATGAATCCTTCCAGGTCCTTGCTTTTGGGCCATGTAAGCCAGTCGGCATTCCCTGTCCCTGTCACTTTTGGCTGCAGACTTTCCGTATCGGACATTAACTTGATCAAGTGCCCGTAATCGTTCTTCGATGAAGTCCCGGCGGGACGGCCCGGTAATTTCGTCGCCCGGTAATCCCCGGCGAGGCCGATGGAGTAATGGGCAAAAGGCTTTTCGACTTTCCCGGTTACTATGGGCCCGTGCGGCAGGCCTTTTGGAATACAGACAATGGAGGGAACATCGATCACGTGCTTCTCATAATCCGGCCCGAGCGCTATCTCGACTTCCGCGCCCAGATAATGGGGGTCTTTGGGATTGAGCCCTCCAAAGACCAGACATTCATCGTAGGGATGCGTGCAGCCTGCCGGCTGGTCCGTATTCCAGGCTCCCTCTTTGCTGTAATAGCCGAAGGAAAAATTGGCGCTGCAGTTGTTTAAATCCTTGCTCTCCATTCGGAAAATATGGTCGGCGGCCCCGGGGCCGCCAGTCCCTTTTTCAAAAACAAATTTGTGATGGTAATGACCGAATTTGGAGGGTGCAACCGCCGCCCGAAGATCCAATGCACCCGCTATCGAAAGCCCGGCAGCACCTATAGCCGCATTTTTGATGAAGTCTCTTCGTGTTTTTCTCATCACTGTTCCCTCCTATAATCTTATAGTCCGTCGCAGGATTCAGCGGCCGTCCCCGCATTATAAAGCTCTTTATTGATTCAATAAGATCTCTTTCCCGTCCATCGGTCTATTTAAGTTTCGTTAAAGTCCGAAGCCGGATTTGCCCTATCGGCAAATGCAGCGCATCGGGGTCAGCCCTTGACATCGATCATAATTTATAATGGCTGGCCCCGTTTCGCGTCTCTTATAGAGAACCAGGATCCAAGCCTGGGACAAAGCCAAAACCTCAGTTTGACGCATTTATTTTTTCGGATAGTATTCCAGCAGCGACTCAGGCATACCGCCCTCAGTGAGAACCACACGGTTGCTGATGAGCCAGCGCCCTTCCTGCTTGACCAGTTCAGTCCGTTCACGCCCGTACTCTGTAATTTTACCCTCTGTTGTCACCAGGTCCGACTTGATGCTGTGCCAGAGAAATGTTGCAACAGCTTTGTCGCCCTGTATATCAATCTTCATGTTCGTCAACATCATCTCGGATACACCCTCCGGTACAGCGTCTTCAGCTTTCGGCTCATTTTCCTCGCCGCCGCCAACGACCCTGCCATACATTGCCTTGATCTCCTCTATGCCGTTAGCAACCATTCCGTTGACCTCGAGCCTGCCGTCATCAGCGAAGAAGGACACAAAATCATGCTTGCTGTCCGGCCTGAACTGCGCATAGTAATCGTAGAAAAATTCCTCAATGGCGAC
>CAZPHK010000068.1:0-1939 GCA_964586015.1 uncultured Acidobacteriota bacterium
TATGGGATATGGTCTGCTCGTCGCCGAGGGCCGCCTGGGCCGCAGCAAGCCTGGCAATAGGCACCCGATAAGGGGAACAGGATACATAGTCCATACCGACTTTGTGGCAGAAATGCACCGAAGACGGTTCGCCTCCATGCTCGCCGCATATTCCCACCTTGAGATCCTGTCTTGTTTGTCTGCCTCTTTCCGTTCCGAGCTGCACTAGCTGCCCGACTCCCTGAGTATCCAGAACCTGAAAGGGATCGTCTTTGAAAATTTTGTTTTCAATGTAATACGGCAGGAACTTGCCCGAATCATCCCGCGAGATCCCGTAGGTGGTTTGGGTAAGGTCGTTGGTGCCGAAAGAGAAAAATTCGGCTATTTCCGCGATTTTATTCGCGGTCAGAGCCGCTCTCGGCAATTCAATCATGGTGCCGACAAGATACTTCACCTTCGCCTTTTTCTTTTTGAGCACCTCATCCGCGACCCTGCGAACGACAGCGGACTGCAGTTTCAGTTCATTGATGTCCGATACAAGCGGGATCATGACTTCGGGCAGTACCTTGATGCCTTTTTTCTGCATATTGGCCGCGGCTTCAAAAATGGCTCTCGCCTGCATCTCCGTAATTTCCGGGAAAACGACACCCAGTCGGCATCCGCGATGTCCCAGCATCGGATTGGCTTCGTGCAGGGACTGTACCGTATCCCACAGCTTTTTCCCGTTAACCTTAAGTTTGCGCGCGAGTTTCTGGGTTTCTTCACGGTTGTGCGGGAGAAATTCATGAAGCGGCGGATCCAGGGTCCGGATCGTTACCGGCAATCCGTTCATGGCCTTGAAAATACCTTCGAAATCCTTACGCTGCAGTTTCAGGAGTTCATTAAGTCCCCCCATGTACAACCGCCTGGGTTCCGAAATCGCTTTCAGGATTTTCCGGTACATACCCTGAAGCTCATTTCTTTTCTTGGGATTTCCGGCTCTGCTTATTTCCGCATCAAGCCCCTTCAACTCCTTTTCAAGCCTCTTGTAGTCCAGGGAGCCCAGAATCATCTGGCGCACATAGTCGATGCGGTCGCCGGCGAAGAACATATGTTCCGTCCGGCACAGGCCGATACCTTCCGCGCCGAAATTTCTCGCCACGGCAGAATCTCCGGGGGTATCGGCATTGGTGCGGACTTTAAGCCTCCGGGCTTTATCGGCCCATTTCATTAACTGGCGGAAGTCGTTTCCGAGTTCAGGGTCTATTAACGGAGCCTGCCCGGAAATCACCTGGCCGCTGGTTCCGTCCACCGTGATCCAGTCTCCCCGATGCACGCGTCTGCCGTTTGCGGAGAACTCGTTTTTGGAATAGTCGATAGAAATTTCACCGGCTCCGACAACACAGGGTTTGCCCCACCCCCGGGCAACGACCGCAGCGTGGCTGGTAGGTCCGCCGGTCGAAGTCAAAATCGCCTGGGCGGCATCCATGCCGCGTACGTCTTCGGGGGATGTTTCCCGTCTTACCAGGATGACGCGTTCTCCCCGTTCCTTCCAGGCTTCCGCTTCTTTCGGGGTAAAAACCACTCTCCCTGCGGCTGCGCCCGGACTGGCGTTTATGCCTCGCGTCAGAACGTCGAGTTTCGCCTTGGGATCGATCATTTTATGCAGAAGCTGGTCCAGGTCCCCGGCCGGAATCCGCATAACGGCTGTGTGTTCGTCTATCAGTTTCTCCCTGACCATGTCGACCGCGATCTTGACGCCGGCCGGTCCGGTCCGCTTGCCGTTTCTCGTTTGAAGCATCCAGAGTTTTCCACGCTCGACGGTGAATTCAAGGTCCTGCATATCTTTGTAATGGCGTTCCAGCTTTGTCGCTACTTCCTGGAATTGCTTATAGATTACGGGCATGTAGGATTTCAGTTCTTCAATATGGGAAGCGCCTCGGCGATATCAATCTTGTTGCTCGTGATGGTTTTCTTTTTC
>CAZPHK010000068.1:1949-23256 GCA_964586015.1 uncultured Acidobacteriota bacterium
AATATGCTTGGGAGTTCGAATGCCGGCTACGACATCTTCGCCCTGGGCATTGGACAGATAGTCCCCAAACAGCATCTTCTCGCCGGTTGCGGGATTACGGGTAAATGCCACACCGGTTCCGGAGTCGTCGCCCATATTGCCGAATACCATGGTACAGATGTTGACGGCCGTTCCAAGATTGTCCGGAATCTTTTCCCTGCGGCGATAGGCAATGGCACGATCGCCGTTCCAGGAGGAAAAAACGGCCTTGATCGAATCCTCGAGCTGTTGATAGGGATCCGTAGGGAAGGCCTTTCCGGTTTCCTGGCGAATGATTTTGATAAATTCCTCGCATAGCTGCGACAGGTGCTCGGCGGTGAGATCGGTGTCCTGTGCCGCGCGTTTCAATCGCTTCATTTTATCCATGGCATGATCGAAAATCTCTCCGTCCACACCCATGACGATTTTACCGAACATCTGAATGAACCGGCGGTAGGCATCGTAGGCAAAGCGTTCGTTGTTCGTCAGACGTGCCAGTCCCCTGAGCGTTTCTTCATTGAGCCCAAGATTCAGAACCGTATCCATCATTCCGGGCATTGAAAATTTTGCACCGGATCTTACGGAGACAAGCAGTGGATTTGTTGCGCTTCCAAATTCCTTTTTTGTGGCCAACTCCACCTTTTTCATTGCTTTAAGGACCTGGTTCCACATTCCCGGGGGAAATTTCTCACCCGACGAATAGTATGAGTTGCAAGCCTGTGTAGTAATTGTGAAGCCCGGGGGCACCGGCAATCCGGCATTGGTCATTTCCGCGAGACCCGCACCCTTTCCTCCGAGCAGGTCCTTCATTTCACCATTGCCGTCAGCCTCTCCATTGGCGAACAGGTAGACATATTTATTGGACATTTACAATCTCCCGCGTGAAAATAGCATTCCAGTGATGCGTAAAGAAGCCTTTATGGTAACTCAAAATCCATCCGCAATCAAAGGATCAAGATCGCAGCCAGGCAATATTTTTCACATAACGATGTTTCAGGCGTTAACAATCTTAAATCATTGACGGAAGCGGATAAGGGAACCGGAAATCCCGGATAACGCGACGGCGCTCTTGCTTTACGCTGACAGTTGATATTTTTCAAGGATTTCAGCCGGAAAGAGGATCAGTCGTCCCAACCTGGATCCCGTTGTTCCGGCGAGCCGGAATTCGCGGTTTCCAGGCTGGGCTTAGCTTCTCGAATAGCCTGATATGCATATCGGCAGGTTTTCGGGCGGGAACAGTACTATTTCATATTTTTCTGCATCGGCCCGGATCTTTCAAAATTTTGCTGCCGTCCAGGCAGAACCAGGATCTCCCCGCGTATCAGCGTAGCGACTGCATTTCTGCGCGAGATGCGGGTTGAGACGACACATGAAACGGCGCGTTAAGAATCTTTGTGAGAGGAATCAGCCTGCGCCTTTTTCAAAAGCTCCACTTCCTTTTCAAGTTCGCGAATCCTCCTGGAAATAGCCGGCAATTTGGGGATTACCGCAGCAGAGCGCAGCCAGGATCGGTTATCAAATGCCGGGGAACCGGAAACAACGGCCTTTGAAGGAACGTCGTGCGAGGTTCCGCTCTGTGCGGTTATGACGGCTCCATCTCCTACGCTGAGATGCCCGGCAAATCCGGCCTGCCCGCCGACCCAGACGCCGCGTCCCAACCGTGTGGAGCCTGCGAGACCCGCCTGAGCCGCCAGGACGCAATTTTCACCAATATAGGATCCGTGGCCTATTTGAACCAGATTGTCCAGTTTTGATCCTCTACGAACAACGGTATTGCCGACAGCGGCCCGATCAATGGTAGTGTTCGCCCCTATTTCCACGTCGTCCTCTATGACAACCGTTCCGGTCTGCACGATTTTATAAAATCCTCCGTCCTTTGTTGGAGCAAAACCCAGACCGTCGCTGCCGATAACCGCACCGTTCTGAATGATCACCCTGTTTCCCACACGGCAGAACTCACGAACCGTAACGCGCGAATGAATCAGAACTTCATTGCCGATCCGGACGCCGGGATAAAGGACAACGTCTGGAAACAGGGTCACACCGGAACCAATCCTGCACCCTTTCCCGATCACAACGTACGCTCCAATGCTGGCGTCCCGTCCTATTTCAACGTCTTCATGAATAACCGCCGTAGGATGGATGCCCGGTTCCTGGCGGAGCGGTACATGAAAGATTTCAAGAGCATGCGCGAAGGCGAGATAGGGATCGTCCGTTCTCAAACTGGGGATTTCAACAGGAGGAACATTTTCGGCTAAAATAATCGCCGCCGCTTTAGTGGTTTTTAAATGGCGAAAATATTTCCGGTTGGAAATGAAGGTCAGGTCACCGGGACCGGCTTCTTCGATACCTGCGACACGAACGATTTCCACGTCTTTTTCGCTTTCGATCCGGCATCCGATCCTGCTTGCGATCTCTGATAATTTCATAGACTGTTCCATGGATTCAGGGTTTAAACAAACTCCGTGCAGGAAGTTGCCACGAAGGAATTTTATAGTAGTATGATGATTCCGTACCCGTCAAGTGAAGCAGGGAAGCGGCGGCATTGAGACTTGCAATCCATGCCGGTTATTAACGTTCAAACGTTCGACGTCTAACTTTAAACGTTCCAACGTTCATTTGGTCCTTTACATCAAAACTATGTCCCGTAACTTCTTATCGGAATTCAAAACCTATCTTCAGGTAGAAAAAGGTCTGGCGGCCAACAGTGTTCATGCATATATCCGGGACCTGACAAAACTGAATAACTACGCAGAAGCGGGAAGGAAGGATCTTACCGCTCTGGAGCAGTCGGACATTCAGGAATGGCTGCAGCAACTCATTATCCAGGGATTGTCCCCGCGGTCGGCCGCAAGAGCTTTCAATGCCGCCCGAAGCTTTTATCTCTTCCTCATGAACGACCGGGTCATCCGTTCCGACCCGACCGAACACCTCGAATCCCCCCGAGCGATGAAACCGTTGCCGAGATTTCTCAATAGCGGCGAGGTGGACAGACTGCTCGACGCACCGGATTTGGAAACTGCAATCGGCAGCCGTGACAGGGCGATGCTGGAAATCCTTTACGCTTCGGGGCTTCGCGTGAGCGAACTCATTTCTTTACTGATAACGCAGGTAAATCTGAAGCTGGGAATTGTCACATGCATCGGGAAAGGTAGCAAGGAAAGGATTGTTCCCATCGGAAGTGCAGCAAAGGAAAGAGTTGAAGAGTATGTCCGAAAATCCCGATCGGAACTTTTGAACAACAAAAAAAGCAACTACCTTTTTGTTACACGCAGGGGGACATGCATGACACGCCAGGCGTTCTGGAAAAATCTGCGAGCCTACGGGCAGGAAGTTTCCATTACCAAGCGCCTGACCCCGCATATGCTTCGGCACAGTTTTGCGACCCATCTCCTCGAAAACGGAGCGGATTTAAGATCCGTCCAGCTAATGCTCGGACACTCCGATATATCCACAACCCAGATTTACACTCATATAACCCGCGAACGCCTGAAACAGGTTTACAGGCAGTACCACCCCAGGGCGTAAACAAAAAATCCAGAAGCCGGAATTCAGAAGACATCTGAGCCTGTTTAACGAGTGTTTACAAGTTCACAGGTTGAAAAGTTCGCAGGTTCTGTTGTCAGGTTACACGTTTCAGGTTTCTGTAAATCTTCAGCCTATTGTATTCTGAGCGGTATTTACCATCGGTGTCGTCAATTTCCGTATTTTTCGGGTTCGGGATTTAAACTTCGAACCTGGAACTTGTTAACAGAACCTGTAAACCTGACAACCTGCCAACCGTTCCTGATCTTCCGAGTTACAGATTGTTTAGTCCGGCCCAATTCTTTGCAAAGCCGAAGGCTGTGCCGGCTTCTGAAGTCTTTTTTTAAGTTCTGATGGATAGAAACATCCAGAAACCGGCGGCGCCGAAAAGGATGTTGGGCGCCCAGGCGGCCAGAAAAGGATTTAAAATTCCGTTGCTGCCCATGGCTTCAAAAAAGCCCATCGCCAGCATGTAAAACATTGCAATCGCGATACTGGCCCCGATTCCGAAAAAAGCGCCTCTGCGCCCGATAATGAACGAGAACGGAATAGCCAGCAAGGTCATGGTAAGGCAACTGAGGGGGAAAGAAATTTTTTTGTAAAGTTCAACTTGCAGCTCTATCGCATTGTAGCCGGAATCTTTTAAATATTGAATGTACGACTTCAGTTCATAGTAGGTCATTTTTGACGATTCTTTCGGCTGAAAAACCTGTCTCTCAAAGTAATCGGCCTGTTCGGGAAAATTGAAAATTTCGGCTTTGGCGGTTCTGAATCCGTTTTGTTGCAGCCTGTAATCCCGGATCCAAAGATTCTCCAGTTTCCACTTGTCAGCACCTATTATACGGGCCCTGGATGCGTGAATCCGTCTCAGCATGGTTGCCGTGTCAAGGTCAATTTCATACACATTGAGACCTACAAAAGAATCCTCTTTTTCATCAAAATGTTCGTAGTTATAGATTCTGTCGGACTCTCCCAGAATCCACTTTCTCATGGGCATCGTAGTCTGGGGCACGCTGTTCTTAATTTGGTTCCATAACCGGTCCTGTCTTTCGTTGGCGGTGGGCAGGATGTAATCCTGCATTAAAAATATAACGACACAGAAAACGGACGCCAGCAGGAATATCGGCACGGAAATCCGGTACAAACTCCAGCCGCCTGCCTTGACCGCGGTAATTTCCGAATTTTTCTCGAGAATACCGAAATTAATCAGGATGGCAAGCAGTATGGACATGGGAATAGCCAACGCAAATATTTGCGGCATATAAAACATGAAATACTTGACAATTTCAATGATCGGTATTCCGTTGCGGATGGCGTCGTCGAGAATTTCGAACAGTGTAAGGATGATAAAAAGCATACTGCAGGCCGCCAACGACCAGAAAAAATAAACCAGGAAACCTCTGGCAATATAAAGATCGAAAATTTTCGGGAAAAGGAACCGGATGACGGAACCGACAATCTGAATCAGCTTGTTGTCCAGCCGGGAAACGCGCGTTTGCAGACGCTGCAGGTGAAGCAATGTCCCCAATTTTTCCCAACCGTGTTTCCATCGATCCATCGACAGCCAGGAATCGGTTTTCAAGCTTCGTTCAGCCTTGATCAGAAGGAATATTCCCATGAAACCCAGAATAATGTCGGCGGCCCATAAACCGATCCATGGACTGATTTTCTCGACCGAGGCAAGCCGGATTCCGTTGATGAAAAGAACGTAAAAAAGAAGCACTATCACCAGGCTCAATGCAAAGCCTGATGTCCGTCCCCCTTTTTTGGCGCTTACTGAAAGCGAGAGTCCCAGCAGCGCAAATGGAAATACCGAAAAGGGAAGCGAAAATCTCTGATTGAGCTCCACCAGAGATTCCGTTTTGCCGGGCAAATCGGCATCGCGAGAAAGCCTCCATAGTTTTAGAGTGCTCATTTCCCCGGGTTTTTCAGGTCCGCCGTTCATTCCGTGCGGCGCTTCCGGTATTGCGCTGTCGCCGCGTAAATCCTTCATATCAAAATTGATATCGTATGATGTAAAAAAACGGAAAATCTTTTCGTCGCGAGGACTTTTAGGATCAAAAGTGTAGCTGGTGCCGTTTTCGAGGTGAAGCTGAAGGTGTTGATTATGGGAGTCGGGTACTATCAATGCACCGTATCTGGCCAGAATCGTTCGGGGTACGTTGGGATCGGTATTATCCGCAACGAATACATTGGACCAGCTTTTTCTATCCGGAGTAAAATCTTCCATATAAAAGACTAAACCCTTTATGTCCACATTGAGTACTCGTGGTTGAAGTTCCGAAGGCACCAGCGCCAGGGCCAGTTCGGCTTTCATTTTTTTTATTTTTGCATTCGCTTTGGGCAATACCATTAAAGACATCAGCGCGGTGGTCATACCTACTATCAGTCCCATTTTGAATATGGGCCTGAGAAGCCTTCTGATTGGAATACCGCTCGCCCTGATAGCCGTAATCTGGCTTTCACCATTCAGCCCGCCGATTCCTATCAGGATGCCGATCAAATAGGAGAGAGGCAGTGAAAAAATGAGTATAGTCGGAAGAATGGCGGCTGATATGGCTAGTATCGTGTCTGAGGAAGCGCTATAAGTTACGTTGTTTCCTATCTTTATAACGAAAACCAGAAAGGTCAATATTGACAGTGCAATTAAAAACGGCGGGATTACTGCTCTGTATATTAGTTTATTGATCTTACGCATGACCTTGTCAGTCAAATTTCTTTTCAAAAAAGGCGTGCATCTTTAATACTGTTAATCTTTTTCAACCTGTGAGCAGGGAGTTATCTTACTCTTATTCTCCTCAAAGATATAGAATCTATTTTCCTAGTATCTTCCATGGGGAATCGAATTATTCCATAGAAGACGCTGAACGGCTTGAATTTTTTAACGCGTCCTTTTAATGAATGAAATCAGGCGCATGTGATACCTTAATATTTAATGCTATAATTTGAGATATATTGCTTATCATACGATGAAATAAACAATAAATAAAACTACAAAAGGGTATAACCCTGAGAAATTTACATGGAATTAAAAGAAAAAAGTATAAATTCCACAACTTCTGATAAGATATCTTATGTAAACTAAGAAATGCGGCTCATATTGGACGGACTTCGCCCCATTCGTTTTGTTCCCTTCTATAAATGATTGTTTATCAATGTTTACGGAGAATACTACATTTTGTACTTGCCGAGGTCTTCAGGGCTCAGATTCTCAAGCCACTTGCGAATGTCTTCCGGAGAGCTTTTATCCGCGGAAAGTGTCGTAGAAGCGGTACTGGATGATTTCGAAAGCACGTCATCGGTAACGAAAATTGGAGAGTCGGTGCGCAGAGCCAGTGCAATCGCATCGGACGGTCGTGAATCGACGGTTACAACCTTACCGCCGGCATTTAGAAAAATTACCGCATAAAACGTGTTGTCCTTGAGTTCGTTTACAACGATTTTTGTTACTTTTACGTCGAGGTGGTTCAACAACCCTTTTATCAGATCATGCGTCATTGGTCGCGGAGTATCCACTTTTTCAATCTGAAGCGCTATTGCATTCGCTTCAAAAATCCCCACCCAGATCGGAAGCAACGTATCGCTGGACGATTCCTGTAAAACCACAATGGGCGAATTGGTAAGCGGGTCCATCATCAGACCTTTGATTTTAAATTCTATCTCCTTCATGGTCCCTCCCCGGTCCGGGCAATTAAAACGGATTCACAATCCTTGTTTCCTATAAAATGTCACAATCTTGTATTAAGAGCAACTTTCCGGGCACCTCCGCCATTTAGAATTCAAACGGATGAACAGTCTCGCTGTCTTTTAAAAAGAAGAAAATTCAGATTCCATATCATGATTATTCCAAAGCCTCAGGCCGAATCCAAGCACCTTTTAGGCTATTGGGACTGAATCCCGTGATTTTAACCTTTGCGAAGCGTCCCATAAGGGTTTCCGGACCGTCAAAATTTACTATCTTGTTGTTTGAGGTCCTGCCGGTCAGACTTACGCGGCTGCGCGCCCTGGAATCCACCAGAACTTCCACGATCCGTCCCACATATTTCGCGTTTATGCGATGCTGGATTTCCTTCTGCCGCTGCTGCAGGATGGACAGACGCTTTGATTTCACCTCTTCCGGTATGGAGCCCGCAAGATTTAAGGCATCGGTATTGGGCCTTGGAGAGTATTTGAAAGAAAAGGCGCCGTCATACTGCACCAGTTCCATAAGAGTCAGCGTATCTTCAAAATCTCCTTCCTCTTCTCCGGGAAAACCTACGATTATATCGGTCGAAATGGAAATGGCGCCTTTCGAATCCTTTATTTTCTGTACGATTCCAAGATAATCCTCCCGCGTGTACCCGCGCCGCATGGCCCGCAGTATTTTCGTGGATCCCGATTGAACCGGTAAATGAATATGATTGCATACCTGCGGGCAGGAAACCATCGCGTCCAATAGTTCGTCGGTAAAGTCGGATGGGTACGGCGATGTAAACCGTACGCGTTCTATCCCTTTTATTTGAGCAATACGCCTCAACAGAGCTGCGAATGTAACGTTCCCGCCTTTTCGATCCCTGTAGGAATTGACGGTCTGTCCCAGCAGCATTATTTCGACGTACCCTTCGGCGGCCAGTTTTTCGACCTCCTGAATTATATTGCCGCTGTCGCGTATCCGCTCTTTTCCTCTCGTTTCAGGCACAACGCAATAGGTGCATTTACGGTTACACCCCTCGCTGATGGTCACGCCGGCGCGCCGGGTATTTCCCCGCCGGATGGGTACTATTTCCAGCGGTGACGGATCCTCGTCCGATCGCATGGCTATACTGGCGCCCTTCGAATGGGCTCTTTGCTCCACGAGCGAGTGCATGACATGACTTTTTTGCGGGCCTGCCAGGATATCCACGTAAGGCGCTCTTTTTAATATATTTTCACCTTCCAGCTGTGCCATGCAGCCGACAACTCCGACGACAAGATCCCGGCGACCGTTTTTGTGCCTTTTAAGTTCTCCCAGCCGCGCATACACTTTTTGCACCGCTTTGTCCCGAACGCTGCAGGTATTCAAAAGGATCACGTCGGCTTCGGACGGGCTATCCACGGCTTCCATTCCATTGCTGCACAAATTACCGGCAATTTTTTCGGAATCCAGTACGTTCATCTGACAGCCGAACGTCTCTATGAAAAATTTTTTTGCCATACCATCAAAACGGCGATCGCGCCTTACAAATAGCTATTTTCGTTATGGAGGCGTCACTTCACTCTTCCGCGGAGCCTTCCAGCATTTCCTCCGCGTGCCGGCGGGCAGTTTCCGTTATGACTTCCCCTCCCAGCATTCTCGAAATCTCATGAATCTTTTCCTCTCCTGTCAAAGATTTCGCAACCGTTTCGGTCCTGTCGCCCACTGCATGTTTTTGCACGCTGTAGTGGTTTCGGGCGAACACGGCTATCTGGGGCAGATGGGTGACGCACAGGACCTGATTCTGCTTCGCCAGTTCCTTCAGGCGCTTTCCCACAGCCTCTGCAACCCGTCCGCCTATGCCGGCGTCCACTTCGTCGAAGACAAGGGTTTTTCCCCTGTCCTCCACACCGCAGAGGGACTTTACCGCAAGCATCAGTCGGGAGAGTTCACCTCCGGAAGCAATTCTGGCAAGCGGCCTCATGGCTTCCCCCTTATTAGGGGCTATTAAAAACTCTACACGGTCCAAACCGTTGAGTCCATAGGAGCCGGGTATCAGCCTGTCTCCCCCGGTCTCTTTGGCGGGATGAAAATGAACCCGCAGTTTCATTCCCGGCATCGCGAGGGAAAACAGCTCTTTTCTTATATCCTTTTCCAGCTTCAGGGCGTCACGGCGGCGTTTATCCGACAATTCCTCCGCGCACGCGACGTAGAGCGCCTTGTTGGCCTCCAGCTGCTTCAAAAGATCTGCGGAGGTATCCGCGGACGCCGTCAGGGACTCCAGTTCCCTGCTGCAATTTTCCGCATATTCAAGAATGTCGCTTCCCGGGGAGCTGTATTTCTGGGCCAGCCTGTCGAGGGAATACAGCCGCTGTTGTACCTGTTCGAGCCGCTCGGGACTGAAATCGCAACGGGCGGCATAATCCCGCGCTGCCGCAGCTATGTCCTCAAGCCGAAATAAACATTCCTGAAGAGATTCTCTTTGCCGGGCCCAGCTGCCGTCAAATCGCTCCAATTCCTGCAATATGCGCTCAAGGCGGCGCATCTCCATGAGAATTGAAGATTCACTTTCATACAGCAAGGAGTAGGCATCGGTCGCATTCGCCAGTACCTTTTCGCTGTTGGACAGTATGGCGATTTCTTTTTCAAGCTCTTCCCTTTCATTTGGGACCGGAGCAATGCGCCGTATTTCTTCGAGCTGAAACCGGAGTATTTCGATGCGACGGATTCGTTCCTCTTTGTCCGCTTCGTTATGCTCCAGGTGCGCGGCCGTTTCCCGAAGCGCTTTAAAACGCTCACGGACTTGCGTCAACAACCGTCCATTGTCACCGTAGTAATCCAGCCATTGCAGGTGCGTGGGCAAATCCAGAAGCGATTTCTGATTCTGCTGGCCGTGAATATCCGCAAGGCATTCGCCAATCGACTTCAACAGGTTCAAAGTAGCGAGGTGTCCGTTTATGAACACCCTGTTTCGGCCCGAGGTCGATATTTCACGCCGGATCAGGAGTACATTTTCTTCATTTTCAAATCCTGCTTCCGACAGCATCCGGTATAACGCACCCTCCGATTCAATTTCGAACATCCCTTCTATAACAGCCGAATCGCAGCCGGAACGAATCATGTCCTGGGAGGAGCGTTCCCCGAGCAGAATACCGAAGGCATCCACAAGAATGGATTTCCCGGAACCGGTTTCTCCCGTCAGTAGGTTCAATCCTTCACCAAATTCGATCTCCAATTCCCGGATCAGCGCGAAATTTCGAATTCTCAATAAACGGAGCATATCGGTTAAAACCTATTTTAAATTGGCCTTTCGATGCCGGGCTGAGTCTAACACAAGGCATGCGGCGCCCTTAAAACGTTTTCCTGAATTCGCCTTAAGGTACGTTTCCGCGAATCTTTCCTCATATCGCCGTAAAAGGCTCCTCTTCGGCATTTAATGATTTGACCTGCCCTGTGCTATGATAATTCCGCGTTTCAAAGCCGAAGCGGCGTTTTCATGGAGGAACCTGACCATTTTACTCATAACAGCCTTGATGCTACAAGTGGCGCCGGAAGCGGATGCCCCTTTCGGAGGCAGTCTGCTGGGAATGATTTTCCGAAGCGGCATTTTTGCACAGATAATACTGCTGCTGCTGCTGGCTTTTTCCCTGCTGTCCTGGACAATCATTCTTCGCAAATGGATGACTTTGCGCCGCGTTACGCAGAAAAACCACGAATTCATCGACTTTTTCAGAAAATCCGACCGTTTGAGCGAAATACATTCCGCTTCCGAGCATTATCAGGGCTCCCCGCTTTCCGGGATATTCACAGCAGCCTACCACGAGCTGAACGCCCAGATCCAATCTCTGAAAGGCGGCAATCCCGAGACTCCGGTTTTAACCTGGAAAAACAGCACTGCAATCCAACGCACTCTTCAACGAGCCTCGGCCTCAGAGCTTTCACTGCTTGAAAAAAACATGAGCTGGCTGGCCACAACGGGTTCAGTCACGCCCTTTATCGGGCTCCTGGGAACCGTTGTCGGAATTATCGATGCTTTTCTGGGCCTCGGGCTGGAAAAGACAACATCCATACAGGCGGTAGCTCCGGGGATTTCAGAAGCCCTGGTTGCCACGGCTGCCGGACTTTTTGCAGCCATCCCCGCGGTGATCGCGTATAACCATTTTATCGGAGGCATTAAAAATATCGCCGCCGATATGGACGACTTTTCTTCAGAGTTCCTGAACCTCGTAGAACGGAGTTTCAGTTAAATGGCTTTTACAGCACCGAACGGCCGTACCGCCACTTCCCTGTCCGAGATCAACGTCACACCTCTGGTCGACGTCATGCTCGTCCTACTGATCATCTTCATGGTCACGGCACCCATGCTTCAGACCGGTATAGACGTGCAGCTGCCGGAGACCAGGAATGTTACGGAGGTGAATCCCGAAAGTCGCATCATTATCTCCATCAGCAAGGAAGGACTGCTTTATTTTGGTTCGGACACCATCCAGTACGATGCGATAGCGGAACGAATCAAGGCCGAGGCGGGGAGTTCGAAGGACGCCATATTTTTAAGGGCGGACAAGGACGTCAAATGGAATTCGATCGTTTCGATTATCGATGTCATCCGGGGAGCGGGTTTTGATCAGATAAAGCTGGTGACCAAACCTTTCAAGGCGCCTAAATAAGAATCAGTCTGCAGTCTGCCGTAGGCAGTCGGCAGTGAATATCTTCTATTGTTTTAGGACTTGTTCGAAAACCATGCTCAATGAGCTCTCCCATACAGGATTGATGAAAGAAAGATACAGTCGATCGTTTATTCTGGCTGTAAGCCTTCATGTCGCGGTATTCCTTCTTTTGGTTTTCGGTCCGTACCTCCTTCCTCGAAAAGTGATCCATCTCGGCACCGGTCCGGGAGGTGGGACCGGCGGCGACATTTCCACAGTCGGCGTCGTCGATGAATTTTCCGGCGGCGCCGGAATGGTGAAACAGTTTCTGGTGCCCAAACCCCCGGCGCTTGAAGAAAAGCCTCCCGAAAACAAATCCGAGGCCATCCCGCTTCCGGATACTCTGGAACGCAAAATAAAAAGGCCTCCCAAAACGCAAAACGCCCCGAAAGCAAAGTCCGAAACGAGCATCATTCCAACGCCGGCGGAGCCCGGTTCCGGCGGAGCCGGCGGATACAGCGGCGGCAGCGGAGGCGGGGTGGGAGGCGGGATCGGCGTATCCATCGGCGCCGGTTCCGGCGGTCTCGGTGAAAGCTTTTATGCCAGATTAGTGGAAAAGCGGATAAGCGACAACTGGGTCCGTCCTCCGGAAGGACAACGTGTTGATATCATTTACCGGTTTGTCATCGACGATTTCGGAAATATCCGCGGCATTCAAAAAGAAAAGTCTTCCGGCAATCCCGCACTGGACAGCATGGCGGAACGGGCCATACGCGCCATAAAAGACTTGTCGCCGCCTCCGGCTGAATTCCGGGGACGCCTGATCCAGTTCAGCGCTCATTTCGTCTATCCGCCCGATCAACAGTGAATCGTATAAAGGAGCCTAATGGACTTTAAAAAAATACTTTTACTTGCATGCATGATCGTTTGCATTGCGACTGTCCTTTCAGCCCAGGACAACGGCATTGTCCTTCGCCCCACGCCCGGCGAGGAAATCATTCTGGCCGCTACCAACGTACAGCCGGCTTCGGAAGACGAATCGGCCGAGGCCGGAGAGGTGATACAGACTTTCAACCGCGTCCTGTGGGACGATCTTTCCTTTTCGGGATTTTTCAAGCTGGCTGGGAAAAGCTTCTACCCTACACAGTCCGGAGCCATTCGATCCGCGGAGGACATACCCTACGATGCGTGGGCGGCGCTTCCCTTTAGCGTAAGCTTCCTGGCTTCGGGAACGATTTCATTGAGGGACGGCATACTGCGCGCGGAGTTGCAGGTCTTCGACATGAAGCAGCACAAGAGAATCTTCGGACTGACCATTCCGGGAGTCCAGGACCAGGTTCGGGCCATGGCTCACCAGTGGGCGGATGAAATCGTTTACAGGCTGACGGCCGGAGCATCCCGGGGAATCGCTTCCACGAAAATCGCATATACTTCAAAAATCGAGAATGCCAAAGATATTTACATCATGGACTATGACGGGCATAACGCCTATGCGTTTACGCACAACGGCGCCCGTAATCTCTTTCCCAACTGGTCCCGGGACAACTCAAAACTGGCTTTCCAGAGCATGCGGACCGGACAATGGGAAATAAGCATCTATTCCTTAATCGACGGAACGCGCCTGCCGTTTCCGATCTTTAATACGTTTGTAAATACCCCCGCGATATCCCCGGACGGCGAGAGGATTGTTTTTGCAAAACAGACCTCCCGCGGCGACACCGATCTCTTCATTTCCAGGCTGGACGGTTCGGACCAGCGCAATATTACGAACAATCCCGCAATCGATTCCTCCCCTACCTGGTCTCCATCGGGACGGCAGATTGCATTTGCATCCAACAGGGGGGGAGGCGCCAGCCAGATATTTATCTGCGACTCGGACGGCGCCAACGTGCGCAGGCTCGTCAAGGAAGGCGGCGATGCGGATTCTCCCGCATGGTCGCCCGACGGCCGTTGGCTGGCTTTCCACTGGAAGCCGCGCCTTCGTTCCTACTACGATCTTTTTCTCGCTGAAGTCAGCAGCGGACGGATTAGACAGTTGACGACCGAGAGCGGAAGCAATGAAAGCCCGTCCTGGGCGCCCGACGGGCGGCACCTCGCTTTTCAATCGAACCGCACCGGAACCGACCAGATCTACATCATGCTGTTGAACGAATCGGCCGATACCCGCAGGATTACGCGCACGGACAGCAACACCAGTCCCGCATGGGGAGGTTATATGCGTAAATAATTAATTTTTTAGCTTGTTTTGTTTTGACGGATTCCGGCACGTGATATACTGCACCTGATTCAGTAGTAATACTATCATTGAAATTTCGGATTGAATTTGAGCCCAAAAGAAGGAGATGCCGCATGCGAAGATCGACAATCACACTCGTTTCCTTAGCGTTTATCACAGCAGCCTTGCTGATAACGGGAATCGGATGTGCCAAAAAGGTGACTCCGCCGCCTCCGGCGCCTGTAGAAGAAGAGCCACCGCCGCCGCCCCCGAAACCCGAAATTCCGGCCCCGACCATTTCTTTGAGCGTTTCCCCTGCCGCTATTGAAAGAGGAGACTCGACGACAATTTCCTGGAACACTTCCAACGCCACCAGCGTCGTGATCGATAACGGAGTGGGAACGGTAGCGGCTTCCGGAAGACGAAGCGTCAGTCCTTCAGCGTCCACGACCTATCTTGCTAAGGCCACCGGCCCTGGCGGCATAGCATCCGCGGAAGCGCGCGTTACTGTAACCGAACCGCCCCCGCCGCCTCCGAAGCCCGTTAGTGACGCTGAATTTTTCAAGTCCAACATCAAGGACGCTTTCTTCGACTTCGACAAGTACAATATCCGCGACGACGCCCGCGCCGCATTGATGGCAAACGTCCGCGCCCTCAAGGAACGGCCTTCCATCAGGATAACGATTGAAGGACATTGCGACATACGAGGCTCCGCGAAGTACAATCTCGCTTTGGGAGACCGGCGCGCCAACTCGACGAAAGAGTTTCTTGTGAACCAGGGAATAGACGCCGGCCGGATCGATACGATCAGCTATGGCGAAGAGCGCCAATTCTGTCAAGAGACGACCGAGGAATGCTATCAATTGAACCGGCGCGCGCATTTCGTGATGCGCTGAATTTATTCAGCGCGCCTGCTCTTTCCCGGAAAGATCTTTCCGTTGCCCGAATGAATCATTTGGGTTGAAAGGATATATCCGGGATTTCCGGAGTCTGTGCGGTAAAAGAGAATTACCGGGCGGGGATCCAGTACTTACAGCACCGGATCCCGCCTGGTGACCAATCCAGGTGATTACGGCTCCGCAAACGAAAAACCGCCCCAATATGCCGGCTGGCCCCTTCACACGAAGGGCCACTGCAGCGGCGAACTGCGAACGGGACAATAATCCGCGAAAATTTCCCGTTATTTTTCTTTCATTGAAGCCCCTACACAGCTATGAAATAATACCCATCGAACCAAATATCGGGAGAGACTGTCTATGAAGAAATCCATCTTATTTCATCTCTTTCTAATTTTGTTCGTATTCACTTCACTCGCGCAGGCAGGCACGAAGGAAGAGTTGATGCGCCTTCAGCAGGACGTTATAACCCTGCAAAACCAGTTTCGGGCGTATGAAAGCACTCTCAATGAAAACAACACCAGCATTGCGGGTCTTAAAACCCTGATCGAGCAGCTGAATGACCAGGTGGCAAAATCCAACATGCTCCTTGAAAAAGTCCTGTCGGCAATCGAACAGCAACCTTCTCGGAACCGTTCCGAAGAGAACGAAATCCTTCCGGAAATACAGTCGCTGTCCAACAAAATAGACGATATGGCGATGAGCCTCTCCGCTCTTGCGCGACAGGTATCCGATCTCAAGATTCAGTCCACACCAATCAATACATCCGTTTCGTCGGATCTGTCCTCCGCCGACGCCCTCTACGATCAGGCATTTAACGATCTTCTCGACGAAAACTATGATCTGGCTATCAGCGGATTCAATACATACCTGACACAGTTCCCCAACGGGAATAAGGCCACGGACGCCCTGTACAATATCGGAGCAGCCTATTTCTATAAAAAACAGTACCAACAGGCCATTGACGCATTCACCCGGGTAATTGAAGAGAACGCCGATTCCGCTAAAGTGGCGCTCGCTCTCTTAAGGCGTGGAGAAGCATTCCTGGAAAACAAGAATAAGGATGAGGCCGTTAAAGATTTCAGGGAGGTAATAAAACGATACCCGGATGCTTCGGAAGCAGCTTTGGCTAAGGACGATCTTCAAAATCTCGGTGTTGCCGATTAGCCGGATTAAAGATATTCAACAAGAGGAAAACACTCGATGAGTTCACTGAATAAAGTAATGCTTATAGGAAACCTCGGCCGGGATCCCGAAATCCGGTATACCACCGACGGGACCCCCGTTGCAAACTTCAGCCTGGCCACCAGCGAAAGCTGGACGGATAAAAACGGCACCCGCCAGGAACACACGGAATGGCACACAATTGTTGCGTGGAGACAGCTGGCCGACATCTGTAAGAAATATCTCTCAAAAGGCCGTCAGGTTTATATTGAAGGCAGACTTCAAACGCGTGAATGGAACGATCGCGATGGAAACAAACGCCGTACAACTGAAGTGATTGCGACCCAGATGGTAATGCTCGGATCCCGGACACAGAACGCCGAAGCCGCAGTCCCACCGATGGAGACCGCTACGCGGACCAGCCCGGAACCGGAAGATTCCTTCGATGACGCAGGTATTACAGACAGCGACATACCGTTTTAACTTTTGAATTGCACGGTTGAACCAAAATGCCGTATTTCCCGGAAATTTGCGGCTCCCGGGCAGTATTAATACCCCCGACACAGTTCGTACCATGAAAAATGATTTAATAAAACGGAGACTTACCGAAGCCAGCAGCGCATCCGGCTGAGCGAGTAAAATGAGTCCGGCGGTGCTGGACAGGATATTGTCAAATCTTCCTCACCAGGAGGACAACAGGCTTCTCGTTGGTTTTGCCAATAAGGATGACGCTGCCGTTTTCCTCATCGAAGAAAATCTGGCTCTGGTTCAAACCGCTGATTTTTTCACACCTATAGTAGACGACCCTTTCTTTTTCGGGCAGATTGCCGCGGCCAATGCTCTCTCGGATGTATACGCCATGGGAGGCCAGCCCCTGACCGCCCTTACGCTCGTCTGTTATCCGGAGGAAGGGGATCCCGATGTTCTGGAACATATCCTCGCCGGCGGCATGGAAAAAATGATGGAGGCGAACTGCATTGTCGTAGGCGGCCACTCGGTCCGCGATTCCGATATTAAATTCGGCTATGCGGTAACGGGCACAATCAACCCGGCGCAGGTATGGAGCAACGACGGGGCACGTCCGGGCGACATACTCCTTCTTACCAAATCCCTCGGCACCGGTGTGATCGCCACAGCTCTTCGTTCGGGAAAGGCGGCATTGAAATGGATTGAAGCGGCGACGAAATCCATGTGCCGTTTGAACCGCGATGCGGCCGAAGCGTTGAAAACGCTTGAACGCTCCATTCATTCCGCAACCGATATCACCGGCTTCGGTTTCATAGGACATGCATGGGAAATGGCTGCCGCCAGCCGCGTCAGCCTGCGTTTCGACCATAAAAGTTTCGAGTTTCTGGAAGGTTCGCTGGAATGCGCACGAAAAGGTTATCTTGCGGCAGGATTGAAGAAAAACCGCGAATTTATCGGGGAATGCCTGTGCTTCGCTCCGAACGTTCCGGACGAAATACAGCAGATACTTTTTGACCCTCAGACATCGGGAGGGCTTCTGGTTTCAGTCGATCCCGATTCCGCCGATGCGGCCCGCAAACTGCTTGCTGAAAAGGGGTGCTCCTGTATGCTTGTGGGGGAGGCGATTGAACAAACATCTCCGCTTCTCGAGGTATTTTAATACCCAAACACTGCAACCGGCTCGCAATTTTATTTCCTCTTAGTGCCGAAATTGCGTATCTCCGTGCCGAACCGGCTCTTGGCGCTTTTGCCCACTACCCGGAAATCTTCTCCTTTTATTTCTATATCCTTGCACATTTCGTGAAGCCGGGACCGCAGGCGTACTCCGATACGGTCCGTCAGGGTTTCCTCACCATGAACCGGCGCTGTATCCAGGAAATTGGAGGTGATGACAGTCAGTTTCTTGTCATTGTAGCGGCAATTGATAATATGAGTGACCGTGTCGCGCACCCAGTCCGTCGGCTTGTTCGCCCCCAATTCATCCAGCACAAGGACTTTCGCATCAAGTACCGGCCGCAGAATCTCCAATTCCGAAGTCCTGGACACTGAATTCCAGCTTGATTGAATCTCTCTCAGGAGATCCCGAAAATCGTAAAAAAGACAGCCGTCGCCCTTTTCCGTAATAATTCTTTTAATAAGCGCTACTGCGAGATGCGTTTTTCCCACTCCGCACGGCCCTAAAAAAAGCAGACCTATATCAACTTCCGGGTATTGGTTTATAAAACGGTCGACGAACAGTTTTGCTGTCTTTTGCGAGGGATCCGTGGGTTGATAGGACTCCAGATCGCAGTTTTCATAGCGTTTCGGTATCTTTGCCTCCGATAGCATTCTTTCTATTCTTGAGGATTCCATGCAACTGCAACGCCGGACTCCTTTTCCGGTTCCGGCGGTTTCCCATCCGGAGCCGTTGCATTTGGGGCATACATTCTGGGTTTGGGATTGTCGGTTCATTCTGTAGCCTGCATCATACGGTTCAATCCATAAGAGATTAGCATTACGGCTGAAGGTGCGAATTGATTCCGCGTCATGGACTTTTGGGTTTTTTCGGGCCTTCAATCGGAATGGATAAAAGCTGCTGCATCTTTAATTCATCATACATTTTCTGAATATTTGCACGGAAAAAATTCATGAAACGGTATCTGGAGTATCGTTCCGGCACCTGAATTTCCCGTATCGCCCTCTTCACGCTGTCGCCCCGCATAACATACGGCTCCACCAGAGACCGAAGTTCCTCAAAATAGTCGAGAAATCTTTCAACATCTCGGCGATTGCCCACTATTCCATGTCCGGGTATAAATCGGTCCGCGTCCAGTTCCAGGATTTTTTTCAGAGTCGCCATCCACTTCAGAATATCCGCATCCTGAATATTGGGAATTGCATCCCTGAAAAAAAGATCCCCGCAAAAAACAATTTTTTCCGAGGGAATATACATTATCGTGTCGGATTCGGTATGCCCCGGTCCCAGGAATTGGATTCTTGCCTCCCGCGGGCCGTCCTGAATCGCCAGGTAATCGTCGGCGACGACAAACGGCGCCGTAATTTTAAGCCGGGACAGTGTCGCCAGATAGTCGTCGCGCGTTTGAATCTGTTGTTTGATGGAGGCTAGTTTATCGGGGTCCGTTTCTTTGGACGCTGCACTGCGCATTCTGTCCAGTTGGGTCGCGTTGACCGTAATCGTCCTGTTTAGAGAAGGAAGATCCTTTTGAAGAATGCCTTCCCGTGTTTCCCTGATCGCGATTATGCAGGCTCCGGGAAAAACCTGGTTCCCATGCGTATGATCGGGGTGATAGTGGCTGTTGACAATATAGCGAACCGGCTTTGGGGTAATTGATCGGATATCGTCCAGGAGCTGCCGGCCGGCTTCCGGCGTAAAGTGGGTATCAAAAACAAGTACGCCATGCTCCAGGATTACAAAACCTGCGTTGCCTACGGCGTTTCCGTCGGGATTGACTATTCTTGCATAAATATCGTCGGTCAGCCTTACGAGCTGCGCGTTTTCGTCCGCTCCTGCGGCCGTGCAACCGAATAATGCAACGTAAAGAAATAGAACTTGGATTGATTTTCCACCGGCCATGATAAAGAAGCCTGTTTCCTGTTATTCAGGTGTTTTACCGGAGCTGCCTAAAACGATACCTGTTTCAGAAATGAAATGCGCTTCTGCTCGGAGGCTCCACAAGAGTAACCGACTTCGTCATTTTAACGCCATCCCGATACAGGGTTACCGCTACAACGTCTCCCGGGCGTTTGGGTTCCAGGATAAGGCGCAATTCATCGCCTGAAGTCACCGCGCGGCCGTCGATTTCCGTAATGATATCGCCGCCGGCAAGGATCCTCTCATTGAACAAACGCAATACCTTACTGTAGCCCCGTATCCCGGCATTATCGGCGGAACTGCCGTCGGCGACTCTTGCGACAAGAAGCCCGCTGTCAACCGGAAGATCGAGGCTGGAAGCCAGCTCCCTGTTCAATGTGTACCCGTCCACTCCGAACCAGGGGCGCAGGACGCGCCCGTATTGAATCAAATCGGCCGCGACCCTCCGGATCGTATCGGAGGGTACCGCGAAACCGATCCCGATGTTCCCTCCGCCTCTTATGGTGAAAATGGAGGTATTGATTCCGATCATCTCTCCCGCCGTGTTTAGAAGGGGTCCTCCTGAATTCCCGGGATTTATGGCGGCATCCGTCTGGATGACGTTATCCACAAGGGCGCCGCCTTCGGCTTCTATTCTTCTTCCGAGAGAGCTGATAATACCGGTCGTCAGTGTGTTTTGAAGACCCAGAGGGTTCCCGATGGCCAGAACTTTCTGTCCCACTTTGAGCGAATAGGAATTACCGAAAGATATAGGATGCAGCTTCTCCTCCGGAACATCAATCAGACGTATGACCGCCAAATCGTTCTGACGGTCCATGCCGACCACTTCCGCATGATATTTGGACCTGTCCGGGAGAGAGACTTCCAGCCTGTCAGCGGATTCAATAACATGGTAGTTGGTTAAAATGTTCCCCCTGGTATCCAGAACGCAGCCGCTTCCGGTACCCTCCATGGCGTACGGGGAAAAGAAAAAGTCGTATTCAACAACGGTTTTTGTGATATTGACGACACCCGGACTGACCGTGTTGTATACGTGCACGTTTGTCTCTTCATCGCCGGTCAATGCCGGCTGTCTGGGGGGATCCGCGGCAAAGGCCGGCCTGGATACATCTTTTTTCTCGTATCCAGGTACAAGATCCCATTTCAGTGCGGCGATGGTTGCCGCACTGGTCAGAATAATCGTGATAAGTATGAAGCGTACGGGGTGTTTCTGCATTTATATCAACTATTGCAACTTTTCAGGATTCCTTAAAACATAAGGCAAGGCGGCTATTTGACTTCAATAAGAATCCCTTCCTTATCCGAAACGTTGATCAGCATATCCAGCGTTGTTTTGGGAAATTCCTGCACCGTTACCGTCGCCGTGGTATTGAAGATACTCTTCATATCGAGCTTATAGTCGCCCGGTGGAATCGGCCTGGTGAATTTACAGTTTCCCCGGTTGCCTTCAGTCAAAATCGGCGTGGATCGGAACGTTCCGCCCGGTCCCTGAAGAACGAGCGGGAAACCGTCCAGGCTGTCCATCTTGAATTTGCCGCTGACTTTATTGATTCTGACGTTGATCTGCTTGGGCGATAGTCTCAGGGCTTCCTCCTTTTCCGGACAAACCGTCAAATAGTCCTCAATCGGCAG
>CAZPHK010000069.1:0-23154 GCA_964586015.1 uncultured Acidobacteriota bacterium
ATTGCTGGACTGAAGAAAAGAAGGGCGAACACAAGGTTCGCCTAACAAGTAACGACGTATTGGATCCTGGATCATTGATTGGCGATATTGCTGGACTGAAGAAAAGAAGGGCGAACACAAGGTTCGCCCCTACATTCTGCCGACTGCCTACTGTCTTTTTGGCCCGACCCACACTGTCTGGATGTTTACGAATTCCCGGATTCCGAATTTGGACAGTTCCCTGCCGTAGCCGGACCTCTTAACTCCCCCGAAAGGCAGCCTGGGATCGGAGGCTACGATGCCGTTGATGAATACCTGCCCCGCTTCAATGTCGCGCGCAAGCCGTTTCGCCAGTGCCGTATCGGTTGTCCAGACGCTCGAACCGAGTCCGTAAGGCGTGTGATTGGCGATATTTATCGCATCCTCCGTGTTTTTTGCCCGTATCATGGCCGCGACCGGGCCGAATACCTCTTCGCATCCAGCCGGCATGTCCGGCCGGACTCCGGTCAAGACGGTGGGTTGAAAAAAGTACCCTTTGCCCGGATTCCGCTGCCCTCCCGCAAGGATTGTCGCCCCCCGGTCAACGGATTCCCGGACCTGGCGCTCGAGGTCGTCGACAAATTCGGGGCGCGCCAGCGGTCCGACCCGTGTGGCGCGGTTCATTGGGTCTCCCATCTGCAGCGAATTTACCGCTGCAACAAAGCGTTCCTGATACCGCTCGAAGATGGATTCGACCACGATAAAGCGTTTGGCTGCGATACAGCTCTGTCCCGTGTTCTGGTAGCGGGCCAGCACGCCGGCCTCAACCGCCTGATCCAGGTCCGCGTCTTCCAGGACAATAAAGGGATCGGATCCCCCCAGTTCCATTACGTTTTTTTTCAGCATGCGCCCCGCATTGGAGGCAACGGTGCTTCCGGCGACTTCGCTTCCGGTTATGGTGACCGCCGCAACAATAGGATTTTCGATTATTTTTTCGACTCCGGCGCCCGGAACCAGCAACGTCTGGAAACATCCCTCCGGGAATCCGGAATCCTGGAATACTTCCTGAATAGCAAGCGCACACTGCGGGACATTGGACGCGTGCTTCAGGACTGCGGTGTTCCCGGCCATCAGTGCGGGCGCGGCAAAGCGGAAAACCTGCCAGAAAGGATAGTTCCAGGGCATAATGGCGAGAACGACTCCCAGGGGCGTGTACTGTACGTAACTTTCGGTCGCGTTGGAATCGAGCATTTCGGCTTTGAGGTGGGATTCGGCCGTTTCGGCATAGTAGTCCAGGTTCCAGGCGCATTTTTCCACTTCCGCTTCCGCTTCCAGGATCGGCTTGCCCATTTCAGCCGTCATAATGCCGGCAAAGCGGTCCTTGTTCCGGCGCAGGTAACGGGCTGCCTGTTTCATGAGACCGGCGCGTTTGGAGAAGGGTTCCCGGCGCCAGGCGCGAAAAGCCCGGTCCGCTTTTTCAAGCGCCTGCTGTATTTCTTCATCGGTGTCGATTTCGAACGACACCAGTGTTTCTTCCGTGGCCGGATTTATCGAATATTGATATTTTTCGGATGGCACCGTGTCACCTCCTTTATGAATTACCGTTCAGGGTTCACCGTTCGGGGTTCACCGTTTCTCGTTGAAACTGAACGAAAAAATTAATCCTGTTTCGCGCCCAGGCTGATCATGTTGGCGAAAATGCGGAAAGCGCCCGGGACTCCGGCGGGGAGCTGGCGAAACCAGGAATAGGACGAATAGATGTAGTATCCTTTTCCGTATTGCGCCAGCAGCATGCCTCCGTTCTTTGCTTCCTCGCCGGGATCATTGCCCGAAAGAAGGGGCGTGTAGCGTTCGTCCCACGAATTCATGAAATACAATCCTCTTTCCTGTACCCATCCGTCAAAATCGGCGTCCGTGATTTTGTTGGGCCAATTGAAAATTTGATTTTTCGGGGCGAGAATTCTTATCGGGGACTCCTCAACCGTAATCCTGTCGGACGCGGAGACGGTCATCGGGTAGGGGCCGTACGGGAACGGTGATCCCTTCTCGCCGGCGGCCGGCCGGACATACTGTACGATCAGGGTGCCTCCCCCGGCGACATAATCCAGGAGCCGCCGGTTGTTCGATTGCAGGGTTTCATTTACGTTGTACGCGCGGATCCCGGTTATGATTGCCGAAAAGCGGCCGAGGTCTTCATAGGAAAGATCCTGCGCGGTGAGAACTTGAACGGGAATGCCTGTCTGCTCCAGAGCCGCGGGGATGTCGTCCCCGGCTCCGGGTACATACCCTACCGTCAGACCGGGCGCCGTCTTAAGGGTGAAAATTTTAAGAGTGGACTGCGCGGGATCGTACAGGTTCCGGGTCCAGTTTTCGGGATAGGAAATTGTGCGCTGCCGCCGGTTGTATATGCGCCCGTCCATTGTGGCGACCGCTTTGACGGGGTAACTCCCGGGCACGGTCCCGACCGGAATCCGGATTGTGAAAGTTGTCGTGTGAATTTCGCCTTTTCGCGAAAGGGTGAACGTATCTATCGCGGGTTGAACCGCCCAGTCCCTGTCGAATAGAAGTTTCACGGTTCCTTTCGCTTCTCCGTCGCGGTTGTTTTGAACCACAACGCGAAGTTGGTCTGTCCGGGCGGATTCGACAGGTGCTATGATAAAATCAGGCTCAAGGGCGACCGAGAGTGCCGGAACAATCTGAAAATCCTCAAAGTCTGCACCTCTTAAAGGATCTCCAACATTTGCCTCAACCGGTGCCCGGATTTCAATTTCCGCACCCTCAAATCGATAAATTGCCTGTACCTGAAAAGCCGGCTTGTCGAAGGGAGCGAGATTATCGTCTGTGGGCCGGGTATGGTATCGTGTATCACCGCTCTTTTCGAGATACCAGAAAGGTTCCGTGATCTTTGCATCCACGGCTGTTTCAAAGCCGATACGATAGGATGAGGCGCCTTCCGGTGGTTTTATGTCGAGATGGCCGGGAGTTTCATAAATCTCCCCGGAACTTGGCCCTAACAGGGCGATTTGTGCAAGGTCGACCGGGTTGTTTCCCCGGTTAAAGAATTGGACCCAAGCGGGGATTTTCTGTCCGGGAATTCCGGTGATTTCAGAGCTTTCTGCAACGAGTTCTATGCCGAGGGTCGCATTGATCGCATTTTGGAAGTCCCTGAGTTTTTCCTCGAGGGCGTCTTGCAGCAGCTCTTTTTTCGGTTCGGAGAGAGGAGCCGCTTCTATCTCCCGGAGCGATCTTTCCAGAATGCGGATTCCTTGGGCAACAGCAGGGGCGCTGAGTTCCGGTTGTGTCGGCTGAAACGCTTTTCCGGCCTCCTGAGCCGCCTGCATGGCATTGGAGAGATCTTGTTTTAAAAACGGGATCGAACTTTTCTCCGCTCCTGCCAGGTCATGGATCGCCATAAGCGATGTATTGATACCGCCGAAAAGGCTGTCATCCTCCTGAGTGGTTTCCAACGCAGAATCGGACAATTGAAAATACTCGTCGTCCTTCCCCGGGAGCGAAAAGGACATCCCCATTCCCTGGGTGCGATGCCGGCTGTATCCTTCGGAGGCGATTTGCCTGCAGGACCGGCCCGTGACGGGATCGTAATCCCCAACGGGAATGCGTACAATAACGGAATCGGTATCCGCAGTTCCAGCGTTCCTTCTGCTTATGTAAAGCTTCTTTGTCTGCCATGGCCGAAGGCCTTGGCTTATGTGTTCAGGGAACATGTAAGGATCGGCCGCCGCCCTGTAGGCTTCCAGGGTGAGTTGCCCGGTCGCCTGGTGGTGGCCGTGCCCGTCCGCCGGTGTGCCCCCGAACCGGGAAAGAATGATCGTGGGACGCCAGCGACGGATAAAGCGGACCAGCTCTTCCAGGGCGGCCGTATGCCCCCATTTCGACAGGGTTTCCTCGGCAGTTTTGGAGAATCCGAAATCCACGTTGTTCCCGAAAAAAAGATCGCTCCCGTAATACCGGCAGGCTTCAAGCAGTTCTCCGGTGCGGACCAGCCCCAGGGCTTCGTACTTTTCTGTTCCCAGAATGTTTTGTCCCCCCTCGCCCCGGGTCATGCAGAAGAGCGCGGTCGTCGCGTGGTATTTCCGGGACAGCCAGGTGAGTGTTCCGGCGCTTTCGTCGTCCGGGTGTGCCGTCGTCTGCAGCACACGAACGTAGACCGGCAGTTTGTCCAGGGCGGCAAGGATCCCCGCAGTTCCCCGGTCTTCGGCTATATCGCCCGCACTGCGGGGGACTGCATGCAATCCCAGGCAGGCCGACAACAGCAACAGCGTTATGCCGATCCGTTTGAGTGGTTTCATAAGAACACTGTAATGGAAAGGAATGAATTATTACAGTTTAAGCACATGGTGAAAGAATCCCGATGTTTGAATTCCGGAGCGGATGGAATCCAGCACGGCCGGTCCGCGGAGAGAATAAAAGTGAAGAATGTTCAATTCACGTTCCTGGAGATTCCGGTTGGGAAAACAGTGGTTCAACAGGAGACCTGCGGCCCTCAGGACCGATGAATCCGATGTTCCTTCGATATCGACAACGCGCAATTTCAGTCGACGGAGATTGTGCACTATCTTCCTCCGCGCCGTATCCAGTGCCGGCGGCAGGGAAGGATCCAGGCTTTTTACATCCTGGGCGATTGCCGCAAAGGTTGTTTCCAGTTTATCGATCAATGCCTGAAGGCGCGAGCCTCCATCGCCGGATCCGGTATGGTGCAGGGCTTTCTCTTTCAGAAACTGTATTCCTTCGAAGCAGTCCTGGATTTCAATCCCCAGTCTCAGCATCGAATCCCGAATCGCGGCGTCCATGAGCGTAAGGCTCTCCCGGGGCCATATAACGGGCATCGGTTTTTCCAACAGACTGTACAGCGCTTCAACCTGGGCAAAATAGGCCAGTTCCGAAGGGCCTCCGACATAGGCGAGAGTGGGAAAGAGAGAGTCCTGAACAACCGGACGAAGCAGTACGTTCGGGCTGAAATTTTCGGGATTGACTGCCAGCCGGGATCGCAGTTCTTCGAGACTGAAAGTCCGTTCTGTGTTTTTCAGCGCAAATCCGGACGGCCGCTTCTCGATCGCATGGCGCTGCTCATTTTCAATATAAAACAGAACGGTGGAATCGTCTGAAACGCGAACCTGGGAATGAAATTCGGCCGATTCCAGTTCGCGGTTCCGTTCAACAAGCGCCTTGTGAATTTCGTCCGACTGCTCCAGCGCCCAACGGAAAATATGCGAGACCAGCGGCTTAGTTTCGGGATCCCGGGGATCGAACAGGATTATTCCGGTATCCCGCAGGATTTTCGTGAGGAGCCGGGCGAATGACCGGGTGAAGGTCTCCCCGGGGTGATAGGTCCGTTCCAGCAGATACTCAATTTCAGGTTTCCAGACGGATTCGGGGAGGTAACGGACAAAGTCGCGGACGACCGTCAGGATGCTGTCCGGAAACGCAATGGATCCCACAGGCCGGGAGGATGCCGGCGCATCGGGGAAAAGGATATTTCCGTAGTCCATGATCCGGACCGAGTTGTCCGAAGCCAGGACGGTTTGATGGGTGACCTCTTTCAGATCGTGATCCTCGGTTTCCATCCAGAAAACCGCGACCGCGGGGATCCCCCTGTCTCTTAACTCATCGGACAGGTGTGCCGCCGTGAGAGCCTTATAGATTGTATAGAGAGGACCTGTGAACAGACCCACCTGCTGGCCGGTCACGATCGCGGCGCATTCCGGGTTTTTCAGTTCGTCGATACGGTTGAGCGTCTTGGACGTGCACCCGTAACTTATATTCTGCCGCTCGAGTATATTTGCGATCCGGGACCTGGGAAATTCTCCGCGGAGCACACGATCGCGAAGACCGGAGCTTAACGTGTCAAAAGAGGGAGAGTGATGGAAAAAGCGCAGGGCGTCGGAATGATGTTCCAGGTATTTCAAAAACAGGGCGGACTGGTTGGGGATCTGACTGTATGGGATGTTTTTTAGCATATCTAATCAGAAGCCGGGAGTCAGAAGACGTGCTAACGTGCTAACGTGCTAACGTGCTAACGTGCTAACGTGCTAACGTGCTAACGTTAATTTATTTAAGATACAAAATTGGAAAATAAAATAATTAATTATTCAACTTGATTTCTCAAAATTCGAGAATTCATCATCTATCTGCCTACTGATTTCTTACTTCTTTTTTTTGCTGTCTGAGTTGATCAGAATTCCTAGCTCTCTGGAACGCATTGTAGCCGCCTCGACCGCCTCCATGATTGTGGATCTGAAATTGCACTTTTCCAGCATTTTTAATCCGGCGAAAGTCGTACCTCCGGGAGTGGCGACCAGGTCCTTCAGTTCACTGGGATGCTTGCCGGTTTCCAGCAGCATTTTTGCCGCCCCGTAAACGGTCTGGGCCGCCAGGAGGGAAGATTCCGCTCTCGAGATCCCCAGCTGAACGCCCGCATCGCTCAGAGATTCGATGGCCAGAAAGACATAGGCGGGGCCGCTTCCCGACAGGCCGGTCACTACATCCATGAGAGCTTCATTTTTGATCAGCACCGTGGTGCCGACGCATTCAAAAATGGACTCCGCTCTTTTGAGGTCGGATGCCGCGACATTGCGTCCGGGATACAGGGCTGTAACGCCGGCGAGCACCGAGGCCGGGGCGTTCGGCATCGCGCGGATGATTCCGGAGTCATGGTGCATTTTCTCGGCGATCTTTTCGGCCGTAACACCCGCAACAATAGAGATAAACAGGTGCCCCTCATGGCTCAACGTCGAAAGACGGTCCAGAAGCTCATCTACATTCTGGGGTTTGACGGCTATGATGATAATGGACGATTTTTTAATCAGCTCTTTATCGGACGTGGTGGTTTTAATGCCGTAGGTTTTCGATATGAAGTTCAACCGCTCTTTGCTTATGTCGCATGCCAGGATATTCGATTTAACCACTTTCCTGGACTGAATCAATCCGCGGATCAGGATTTCTCCCATATTTCCGGCACCGATGAATCCGACGACTTTTCCACTGAACATGGAGTCTCCTTTATTTTGGCGCGGCCCGCAAGGGCAGGATGCGGACCGGTGTTTTTTTATCAGGTTTACTTAACTTTGCAGAGCACGGTAGTGATATCGTCGACCTGGGGCAGGCCGTCCGAAAAATCGCGGACGGATTTGTAAAGCCCCGTTACGATTGCCTGCGCGTTCTCGTGCCTGTGGTCCCGGATATATTCCAGCGCCCGTTCAATGCCGTACGCGGTCTGGTCCGGTCTTTCCGCGTCGGTAATGCCGTCGGTGAGCAGCGTAAGCATATCCCCGGATTCCAGTTTGAGCGGTTCGCTGCAGGTGAAGCGATGGTCCTTCATGAATCCCAGAGGAATATCCGTGCTGTTGAGCATCTGTTTGACGGCGCCGTCGGGATTCAGAATGTAGCCGGGAGTGTGCCCGGCACTGGCATAGACGAACGAACTTGTGGATGGATCGAAAGAACAAAAGATCAGCGTGGCGAAACGGCCCAGTTCCAGATCGGAAACAAGCGCGTTATTGGTCATCGAGAAGATATTTCCGACATCCGCGCTCTGTTGCGCAAAACCTCTCATAAAAGCCCGCAGCTCCACCATCAGCAGCGCGGATCCGATCCCGTGGCCGCTGACATCGCCGATGGCGATGCCGATCCGGTTCTCGGGCAGGGACAGGAAATCGAAGTAGTCGCCGCCGGTGGCGTCGGCGGGAAAAGCGGCCGCGGCGAATTCAAATCCTTCGATTTGCGGCACCGGTATGCTGTAGAACTGCTGCTGCACGGCACGGGCCAGGCTCATTTGGAACTGCTGTTCCTGCAGCTTTTTCTGTTCGGTGACGTCCTTGATTACGGTAACCAGATGGGTGATCGCACCGGTGCTTCCGTACATGGGGGTGATCGTCTGCTCGGCTAAGAATATCTCGCCGTTTTTCTTCTTGTTGGCGATCGTGCCCCGGAAAACATTCCCGGAAAGGATCGTGGCCCAGAGCTTTTCGTAGAAAGCGTCTTCGTGCACACCCGACTTTAGAATGCGCGGGGTGAGACCTCGCACCTCTTCAAGCGTGTGTCCGGTTGTCTGTTCGAAGGCGGGATTGACGTACTCGATCACGCCGCTTCTGTCGCAGATCATTATGCCGTCGGCCGTCTGCTCGACCGCGTTCGTCAGGGTCTGTATGTGCGAATCGGTTTCTTTCTTTTTGGTGACATCGTGAAAAACGACGACGCTGCCGCAGATATTCTCCTTTTCGTCCCGCAACGGGCTGGCCTTTGCATGAATCCAGATGCCTGCCGGGCACTGCGCGTTGCGGATGTAAATTTCGGTTTCCGGCACTGTTTCGCCTGCGAGCGCCCGGGCCGCGGGCAGGGCATCGGGTGCATAGGGAGTGACGCCGTCCCGCATGTGGCAGCCGTAAATCTCGGCCCAGGATTTCGGGGATTTTTCATCCACTCCGATTGCGAGAACGGACTGGGCGGCTTCGTTGCAAATGAGGAACATCCCTTCCTTGTCCGCAACGATGACGCCTTCATTGAGGTGATAAATAGTCGACCGAAGGATTTCCGTTTCATTCAAAGGAATTCGGGATTTTCGACGGTCTTTCAATACCTGATCCATAGTATTAATTTAAGATTGACGATTGAAAATTCAAAGGCAGGATCGTCCCCGTGCACCCTCGTTTTAAAAACCCTCTCATAGGTTATGAGACCCCGGTTCGAGAGGGAATTCCCGTAATCAGCTCAAAACCACACTTTATCACGGTTGCCGGCCCTTTCTCACCATGAATTCCTCCAAGAAACAAATGACGGGACCGTTTTCATAGCAAAAGTATTTCACATAACGCGTGGGTTGACGGTTAACCCTGAACACTGAACGGTGAACACACCGGAGAGAGATTGTCGAAGGAAAATGCGATAAATGTGCAATTTGAGATTGGACCCGGCACGGTTTCTGTTAAAATCACACGGTCGCACGGAGGTGAATCCGGCCTGGTGGCCGGCCTGGACTTCAAATCCAGTTGCGGTTTACCGGAAGGTAGGCTGGGTGGGTTCGATTCCCATGCACCTCCGCCATTTTATCTTCAGCGAACCATCTTTTTTCATTCCTTCAAAAGCTACGATATCTTTTTGCTTCAACGATTATGTGGGAAATACAACAATTAAGTGTTGAATATTAAACAACGACAATGAAATCAATGCCCGCTAAAACCTTTTCCGGATTCGTTGCCGCCGGTTTGTAATTTGAAGTAACACATAGATAGAACTGTGTTTCCGCCTTCCGCTAATTGAAAAATCACTTTGATTTAATTGTGTTGGCCCCTGATTTGCAATGAATTTCTTCGTAATGCCGGGAGGTCCGAGATGAACTGGAATACAAGAATTTTTACTTTAATGATTTCGGTGTGCTTCACGATTACGGCGGCGATTCCGCTCAGATCCCAGGATGTATCCTATGCATCGGAATATTCCGCCGGCGATGCTCGACTGGAAGGATATATCGGAGAAGCGCTGGATCGCAATCCCGGAATCCGGCAATCTTTTGCCCGCTACCGGTCGGCTCTGCAGCGATTGCCGCAGGTCAGTTCGCTGCCGGACCCGATGCTGAATTTCACGCAGTACGTTCGAAGCCCCGAAACAAGGGTCGGCCCGCAGACAGCCATGCTTTCCCTTTCCCAAAAACTCCCATGGTTCGGGAAGCTGAGCGACAGGGAGAAGATTGCGGCAAAGGAAGCGGCCCGTTATCGGTTCCTCCACGAGGCGCAGAAAACGGACGTTATTCAAAAAGTGAAGCTTGCATATTACAGCCTGGGCTATATCGACCGGGCCCTCGATATAACTGAAGAGGATATGTCGCTACTGGAGCACTATGAGACGCTGGCCCGTGCTCGGTACGAACAGGGAGTCGGACTTCAGCAGTCTGTAGTAAAGCTGCAGGCGGAGATCACACGGGACCTGAATCGGCTGGAGGAGCTCAAAATACAGCGCGTGGATCTCGAAGCTGCACTGAATTCTCTGCGTGATTTCCCTGCAGATGCCCCCGTTAAGAAGGTGCTCCTTGATAAAAAGCCTGCAGCGCCTATTGTTTTCGACGATCTTTACCGGATCGGACGGGATAACCGGCCGGAGATCCTGGCCGCCCTGCTTCAAATTGAAAAGAATGAACAACGCATTCAGCTGGCCAAAAAAAATTATTGGCCCGACATTACGATCGGCGGCGGATTCACCAATGTAACAGGCCGAACCGACGCGGCCGGGCTTTTAAGTCCACCGGATCAGAACGGGAAAAACATCTACAGCTTTTCCGTGGGAATCAACATTCCCATCCACCGCAAAAAATATGATGCGGCCGTAGCGGAAGCGACTGAGGAAAGAATCGCTTCCCGGGAAGGCTACCGCAATGCAGTGAACTCGATGGAGGCTTCCATACGATCGATAGGATTCCGAATCGGAACGCTTGAGCGGCAAATCTCCCTGTTCGAAAACACCCTTTTGCCGCAGGCCGAGCAGGCCCTGCGTTCGGCCGAGGCGGCCTACTCCACGGGAGAGGTTGGTGTCCTGGAGCTTCTGGACAGCGAACGTGTATTGCTGAATGTGCGGTTAAGCCTGGCTCAATTCGACAGCGATTACATGAAATCCCTGGCGGATATGGAACGGGCGGTAGGAACGCCGCTCAAGGAGACGGAGTCATGAAGTCAAAAAAGAGCATATGGATCATTGTCATTCTGGCGTTCCTGGTGGGAGCCGCCCTGCCGGCCGCTTTGATCTGGAATCCTGCTCACTGGAATTGGGCGGAACGGATGATGGCCGGCCTGCAGGGTCATACCGGCGCCGAAGGTGAATCGGAAAAAACGCAGCTCTGGACCTGCGGCATGCATCCGCAGGTAATCCAGGATCATCCCGGCACCTGTCCCATATGCGGCATGAACCTGGTTCCTCTCAAGGAAACGCAGACGGCAGCCGTCGCGAATAAGCCGAAAGAAAAGAAAATCAAGTACTGGGTCGCTCCCATGGATCCGAACTATATTTCCGACAAGCCCGGCAAGTCTCCCATGGGTATGGATCTGGTGCCGGTTTACGAGGAGGAAGAGCCGGAGGCGACGGGTATTCGCGTGGATCCCGATTTCATTCAGAATTTTGCCGTACGAACGGCTCCGGTGGAAAAAGGGTCGATTCCGATTTTGATCCGCACCGTGGGTACGCTCGATTACAACCAGAAGAACATCGTATCCGTCAATACCAAGTTCGCGGGCTGGATAGAAAAGGCGAATGTGAATTACATCGGAGAACCGGTAAAGCGGGGAGATGTTCTGTTTGAAATCTACAGTCCCGAACTGGTAACGACGCAGCAGGAATACCTGGCGGCGCTGGATTACGTGGGAAAGCTCAGCTCAAAGGGGGAAAAAGAAGCTGTTGTGCGCGCGAAATCGCTCCTGAACGCCACACGCGAACGGCTCCATTACTGGGACATCATCGACGACCAGATAGAAGAGCTCAAAAGCCGTAAAACGCCGATGCGGACGTTGAAAATCCTCTCGCCGGTTTCCGGGATCGTGATCGAAAAGATGGCGGACTCCCTCGAGGGGATGAAACTGACGCCGGGCATGAATGTATTCAAGATCGCCGATCTTTCGAACGTCTGGGCCGGAATCGATGTCTTTGAGTATCAGATTCAATACCTCCGGCTCGGACAGAAAGCCGACATCACGCTGGATGCCTTTCCCGGCAGGCACTGGACGGGGAAAATCATATACCTGGATCCGACCGTCAATCAAAAAACCCGCACTCTAACGGCCTATGTGGAGATAGCAAACCCCGGCAGGGAATTGCGCCCCGAGATGTATGCGAATGTGGAAATCCGCGTCCCTGCCGTTTCAAATGCGGTCAAAATACCCAGCGAAGCGATTCTGCATACCGGAGAAAGGGATGTGGTAGTGGTGGAAAAAGGTAATGGACTTTTTGAACCGCGGGAAGTGACGCTCGGCGCCGAAGGCGAAGGGTACTCCCAGGTGACCAAAGGGCTTCGGGAAGGCGAAACAGTGGTCGTCTCGTCCCAGTTCCTGATCGATTCGGAAAGCAACCTGAAAGAGGCCATAAGCAAGATGCTCGAAGCCCGGAAAAGCAAAGCGGTAAAAACGGATGCAATGACGAATTCGGGAAAAGCCCGTTAGCTTCGGGGGGGATTCATGTTCGCAAGGATCATCGAGTGGTCGATTGAAAACAAATTTCTGGTGCTGCTGACAACGGTTTTCATGATTGCCGCCGGAGTTTATTCGCTTCAACAAACTCCCCTGGATGCTATTCCGGATCTCTCCGATGTTCAGGTGATTATTTACACCGAATATCCCGGGCAGGCGCCCCGCATTGTCGAAGACCAGGTCACCTACCCGCTGACGACCCAGATGCTGGCCGTGCCCTACGCCAAGGTTGTGCGCGGATATTCCTTTTTCGGTTTCTCTTTCGTCTACATTATTTTCGAAGACGGCACGGACATGTACTGGGCCAGGAGCCGGGTGCTGGAATATTTGAACTATGTTTCCGGCAGGCTTCCCAGGGGTGTTACGCCAACGCTGGGTCCGGATGCCACGGGCGTCGGCTGGGCCTTCATGTACGCCCTGAAATCCGACCGGCACGATCTCAGCCAGCTTCGCTCCATCCAGGATTTCTATCTGAAATACGAACTTACCGGCGTTCAGGGGGTTTCGGAAGTAGCCAGCGTCGGCGGTTTCGTCCGCCAGTATCAAATCACGGTCGATCCGAACAAACTGCGTGCGTATAACATTCCCATCTCCAAGATCCGCATGGCCGTCCAGCGCAGCAACAACGACGTGGGCGGGCGGCTGCTGGAAATTTCGGAGAAGGAGTTCATGATCCGGGGATTGGGCTATATCAAATCTCTGGATGACATTCGAAAAATCTCGCTTGGAGTGGACAAGCAGGGCACACCCATCCTGCTGCGGGATCTGGCTACCGTTCAGTATGGTCCGGATATCAGGCGAGGCATCGCGGAATGGAACGGCGAAGGGGAAACGGTCGGCGGCATCGTCGTCGTACGATACGGGGCGAACGCGCGAAAGGTCATAGAGGACGTCAAGGCAAAGCTGGAGGAAGCGAAAAAGGGCCTTCCTGAAGGAGTGAAGATAGAAGTCGCTTACGACCGTTCGGCTCTGATCGAACGCGCCGTGGATACGCTCAAGGGGAAGCTCCTGGAAGAAAGCATCGTAGTCGCCATCGTCTGCATCATTTTTCTTCTCCACTTTCGAAGCGCGCTGGTCGCCATCATCACGCTTCCGGTGGCTGTGCTGATGGCATTCATCGTCATGCATCAACAGGGGATCAATGCCAATATCATGTCGCTGGGCGGGATCGCCATCGCGATCGGCGCCATGGTGGACGCCGCCATCATCATGATCGAAAATGCCCACAAACACCTGGAGCGGGACGCCGGCAATAAGCCGCATTGGCGCATTATCGCCGATGCGGCGACTGAGGTGGGCCCGGCGCTTTTCTACTCTCTGCTGGTGATTACGGTATCTTTCGTGCCTGTCTTCACACTCGAAGCCCAGGAGGGGCGGCTTTTCAAGCCGCTGGCTTTTACCAAAACCTACTCCATGGCTGCTGCGGCGCTTCTTTCCATAACCTTGGTGCCGGTGCTGATGGGATATTTTATCCGGGGAAAGATTCCTCCGGAACACAAGAATCCCATCAATCGCTTTCTGATCTGGATCTACCATCCGGTTCTCGAATGGATCATGAAAATAAAGTGGTTCGCCCTGCTGGGGGCAATTATCGTCGTTGCCGTAACCATAATTCCGTTCAACCGGCTCGGGTCGGAGTTCATGCCGCCGTTGTGGGAAGGCGACCTGCTCTACATGCCGACCACCCTGCCGGGCATCTCCGTCACCAAGGCGCGGGAGCTGCTGCAGCAGACCGACAAGATCATCAAGACTTTCCCGGAGGTAGACCGCGTGTTCGGCAAGATCGGCCGTGCGGACACCGCCACCGACCCGGCGCCGCTCACCATGATTGAGACCACCATCATGTTGAAGCCCGAAAAGGACTGGCGTCCGGGGATGACGGTCGAAAAGCTGACGCAGGAACTGGACAGGGCCATTCAGATACCGGGCCTCACCAACGCCTGGACCATGCCGATCAAAACCCGTATCGACATGTTGTCTACCGGCATCAAGACGCCCGTCGGAATCAAGCTGGCCGGACCGGATCTGAAGGTGCTGGAGAAGCTGGGGAAGGAAGTGGAGAGCGTCATGCGTACGGTTCCCGGAACGCTGAGCGCCTACGCGGAACGGGTTATGGGCGGCAATTACCTGGACTTCGACATCAACCGCGACAAGATCGCTCGATACGGGCTCACCGTCGGCGACGTACAGGATGTGATCCAGACCGCCGTCGGAGGCATGAACATAACTACAACCGTCGAAGGTCTGGAACGGTATCCGGTAAACCTCAGATACAGCCGGGAATTGCGGGACAACCTGGAAATGCTCAGGTCCGTTCTCGTCCCGACGCCGACCGGCCAGCACATCCCCCTGGGACAGCTGGCGGATTTGAGGTTCGCCATCGGGCCGCCGGGAATCAAGAGCGAGAATGCCCGGCCGAATGCCTGGATTTACGTAGACCTCCGGGGCGTGGACGTCGGGACATATGTTAAAAACGCCAAAAAGATCGTTGAGGAAAATGTGGACATTCCTGCCGGCTACACCATTCAATGGAGCGGCCAGTACGAATACATGCAGCGGGCGCAGCAGCGCCTTATGTACGTCATTCCTTTCACCATAGTGATAATTTTCGTGATCATCTACATCAATACCCAGTCGCTCGTCAAAACATCCATCGTGTTTCTGGCGGTCCCCTTTTCCCTGGTGGGCGCCGTCTGGCTCCTTTACCTGCTGGGATACAACATGAGCATCGCGGTCTGGGTCGGAATCATCGCGCTGGCGGGTCTCGATGCGGAAACGGGTGTTGTCATGCTGCTGTATCTGGACCACGCTCATGAAAATTTCAAGCGGCAGGGCCTGCTCAAAACCCGCAACGATCTTGCGGACGCCGTCTACGACGGCGCGGTAAAAAGAGTGCGCCCGAAAGTGATGACGATAGCCGTCATTGTCGCCGGGCTGCTGCCCATCATGTGGAGCCACGGAACCGGCGCGGACGTCATGAAGCGCATCGCTACGCCGATGGTCGGAGGCGTCATCACCTCCGGCATTATGGAGCTGCTTATCTATCCGGTCATCTTCTACCTCTGGAGAGGGCGAACGTTGCCGAAGGCCGGACCGTTCAAGGGATTCCATCATTTGAAGGAGGCCGAATGAAGTACCTGTTGATTCTGCTTTTTTTAGCACAGCCTCTGGCTGCACAAACCTTCACGGTAATTCACGAAAAGACCTTTTGGCCCGACGGCCATGGAACCATTGAAGTTACCGATGAAGGGATACGGTATACATCGGATAAGGCAAAGGACAGCAGAAGCTGGTCCTATCAGGACATACAGTCCCTGGACAGGATCAGCCCCACCGAATTCACGATTCTCAGTTATGAAGACGAAAGCCGATACCTCGGGCGCGACAAGTCCTACCATTTTGTCATAACTGAAGGGGAACTCACAGATGAGCTTTTCCGAAAAATCAGTGAAAAAATGGGCCGTCCGGTCACCGACCGGGTGGTGCCGGACAATATTGCCGCGCGGTATCTAATACCTGTCAAACACCTCCATACTTTCGGCGGATGCGAAGGCGTTCTGGAGTTCACCGGGAACTCCATAATCTACGCCACGAAACACAGGGAGGACGCCAGGGAATGGAAACTCGATAGAGACGTTCGATCCGTGTGGTCTTCGGACCGGTATCAACTGGAAATCCACGTCTATGAAAACAACCGGAGGGAATTCAGCCGGTCGCGCATATATAAATTCGCCCTCAAAACACCCTTGAATCCGGAAATCTACAGGAGGCTGAAACTCAAGCTCTATGACCTTGAAGCGGACCATTCCCCAATACAACAATCGGATTATGAGAATCAGAGTAAATAAGACCTGAAAGGATATCTTTTGAGGTGATTTATGAATACCCCGACCGTACTTATCGTGGAAGATGACATAAATTTCCGGAGGGTTCTTGAATTCCAGCTGAACGAGGCCGGCTATCGTACTACTACCGCCGGGAATGGAGAAAAGGCCTTGGAACTCTTTTCAGAAAATCATCACCGGATCGTTCTTACGGACCTGAACATGCCGGGAATGGGAGGAGAGGAAGTTTTAAAAAATGTCAAAGAGGCTTCCCCCGACACTCCCGTCATCATCCTCACTGCGTTCGGAAGCATAGATTCCGCAGTCGAAGCTATGAAACTGGGGGCATTCCACTATCTGACGAAGCCCGTGAACAGCGAAGAGCTGATCCATACAGTCAAGAACGCTTTCAACTACGGCGAATTGGTTCGGGAAAACAAAAACCTGCTTCAAACGTGAATGGCATTTCCATTACCGTCAACAGATGATAACGCCATGTCGGCGGTCGATTTATTGTAACGGCACTCCATTCCATTTATTCTTCATTCAGCTCGGGAATATTTCTGTAGTACTCCAGCGCCTCCGGGTTCTCCAGCGCCCCGGTGTTGATTGCCGGCCTGTTGTGAATCGCGTTTCGCACCGCCAGCTCGACAATCTTGCCGTTGATGGTGTGTGGAATATCCCTCACCTGAAAAACTTTTGCCGGCACGTGGTGCGGTGTCGTATTTTCCCGGATTTCCTTTTTTATGCGCGCGGCTAGTTCATCTGTAAGGCTCGTGTTTTCGCGCAGTTTTACAAACAGGAGAATGCGTGTATCGCCCTCCCAATCCTGGCCCACCGCGACGCTTTCAAGAACTTCATCGAGTTTTTCCACCTGGCGATAAATCTCCGCCGTGCCGATGCGAATGCCGCCGGGATTGAGCACGGCATCGGAACGCCCGTAAATAATCATACCGCCGCTGCCGGTGAGTTCGGCGTGATCGCCGTGGGCCCAGATGCCGGGGAAGCGTTCGAAATAGGCGGCCATATAGCGCCGGTTATCCGGATCATTCCAGAAGCAGACGGGCATGGAAGGCGCCGGCGCCTCGCATACCAGTTCGCCCGGTTCGTTCACGACGGAATTCCCGTTCCCGTCGTAGACAGCGACCTTCATCCCCAGCCCGCGGCACTGCAGTTCTCCCCTGTATACCGGGAGAATCGGGTTGCCGAGGGCAAAACAGGAGACGATGTCGGTGCCGCCGGAGATGGAGGACAGCTGCACGTCGCTTTTTATGTCGCGATAGACGTAATCAAACGTTTCCGGAAGCAGCGGCGAACCGGTGGCCAGGATTGTTCTCAGCGCGCGCAGGTCATGGGTCCGCTCGGGTTTGGCGCCGCTCTTTTCCAGCGCGGAGAGATATTTTGCACTGGTGCCGAAGATGCTGATTCCCTCCGATTCCGCATAATCAAACAAAGATTCGGGGGCGGGATAAAAGGGTGAACCGTCGTAGAGCATGACGGTTGCGCCGACGGCCAGGCTGCTGGCCAGCCAGTTCCACATCATCCAGCCGCAGGTGGTGAAATAAAAGATGCGATCTTCCTCCTTGAGGTCCGTATGCAGCATCAGCTCTTTCAAATGCTGCAGCAGCGTGCCGCCGGCGCCGTGCACCATGCACTTTGGAAGACCCGTGGTCCCGGATGAATAAAGAATGTAGAGCGGATGATCGAAAGGGAGCTGCTCGAAACGGATTTCCCCGGCGGGTTGAGCGGATACGAAATCATCGTAAAGAACGCTGTTCCGCAGCGAGCCGATATCGGGATTGAGGCCGACATACGGAACGACCACTACCCGTTCGACGCTCGGCAGCTTCTGTGCAATCTCCTGCACCCTCCGCAATGAGTCGATTTCTTTGCCTTTGAAGAAATAACCGTCGGCGCAGAAGAGCACTTTGGGTTCTATCTGGCTGAATCGCTCCACGGCGCCGTCGACGCCGAAATCGGGCGAACAGGACGACCAGACGGCCCCGAGGCCGGCAGACGCCAGCATGGCAATAATGGTCTCGGTCATATTGGGCATGAAACCGGCGATGCGGTCCCCGCGCACGACGCCGGAGACGCGCATGGCCGGCTGCAGCCGGGCGACCGACCGGTTCAGTTCCGCGTAGCTCATTTTTCTTTTGCGCCGGTTTTCGCCCCAAAATACGAGGGCGGTTTTATTGTCGTTTCGGCGCAGCAGGTTTTCCGCAAAATTAAGCCGGGCGCCCTGAAACCATTTTGCCCCGGGCATTGCGCGGCCGCCGGTCAACACTTCGTCCCACAGGCGCGATGCCTTAACGCCACAGAATTTCCATACGGCGGGCCAGAATTCTTCAGGCGCTTCCACCGACCATTGATACAGCCGTGGATAATCATGAAAGTTCTTTTTCAACTCCGTATTGATGTAGTCGAGAAATCGGTTGAGGTTGGAATCGGCGATGCGTTCGGACGATGGAGTCCAGATTGGTTGAGCCATGAGCAATCCCCCCCTGCTTTTTCGGGCCGATGCTGCCGGGGCCTCAGGAAAGGTCGGTTCCTGTAAGAAGCTTGGAGAGGCTGTCGATTTCCCTGTCGCGGTTCCGGGCAAGCAGGCGATCGAGCGAGTCGTCCAGCCTGTCCAGCGCCAGATCAATGTAGAAGCGCGCTGTTTCCGTCTCGCGCTTCGACGGAGTTTCCCTGCCGGTTCCGGACTGCAGGCGGCTTTCGATTTTACTGAGTACCGCTGCAGCCGTATAAAGAGAAACGGCGCTTTCCGCAATGCGGTTTAACTTCAACTGCTCTTCGACCACGGCTTCGCGGTACTTTGCAAGCAGGCGCAGAACTGAAATGGAGAAACGTCTTGCGGAGCGGCGCAGCCGGGCTGCCTGGGGCGCAAGCAGCAGGGACTTTGCCGGGATCCGGGGCCTGGAAAATATTCGAATCAGGCGTCGGGTGAACCGGGAAAATGCGCGGGGCGCCGAGGAAGGATTTTTCATGGACTGCAGCAGGGTTTTATAGTCCATCCCGACATCCCGCAAACCGGCGGCGGCAATAAATACCCGGAGCACTTCGTTGGAGCCCTCTCCGATCATGTTGATGCGCGCATCGCGCATCAGCCGTTCAAAAGGCTCGCTGCTGAAAAAGGACCGGCCTCCGAAAATCTGCATGGTGTCGTATATGATTTCCCAGAGGGATTCGCTGGCAAACACTTTGAGAATGGCCGTTTCCAGCATAATATCTTCTTCTCCGGCGTCGACGAGTCCCGCGGTCAGGTACGTACCTGCATCCATCGCGTAGGCGAGAGCGGCCATACGGGCCAGCTTCTGTTTTACGAGAAGGAAACCGGCCAGCGGCTGTTTGAACTGGCGTCGCTGGACGGCGTAGGTCGCAGCGCGCCGGACAAGATATTTCGCCACGCCGGTGCAGGTGGCTCCGAACGTGGTCCTCCCGTAATCGAGAACCGTCAGGCAGATCCGGAGCCCTTTGCCTTTTGTTCCCAGGATGTTTTCTTCAGGCACCTCCATGTTCTCGAAAACCAGATTCGTTGTGCGCGTTCCCCGGTATCCGACTTTTTCCAGCGCGGGCGCCGCGATTTTGAATCCCGGCATGTCGGGAGTCACGATAAATGCCGTAATGCCTTCCTCCCCGGTCCGCGCCATTAAGGTCAGGAATCCGGCGATGCTGCCGTTGGTGGTCCACTGTTTCATCCCGTTGATCCGGTACGCCTTCTTTTGAGGATCGTACTCTGCTCTCGTTTCAATCCCGGCTGCATCGGAACCTGCATTGGGTTCCGTCAGTGAAAAGGCCGCCAGCATTTCTCCGGTGGCGAGCGGTCTGAGCCATCTGTCTTTCTGCTTTTCGGTGCCGAACAGCAGAAGCGCCTTCAATCCCACGCTCTGATGGGCGTTGACGAGCAGGGCCGTGGATCCGCAATGGCTTGCCAGCTGCTCCATTGCCCTGCAGTAAGCATACTGGGTCATTCCCAGGCCGCCGAATTCCGACGGGATCGTGAGGCCCAGAATGCCCAGATTCCCTAAACCCCTGATGACTGTATCCGGAATTTCCGCCCGGCGGTCGATTCCATCGGGATCGATTTCCTTTTCGCAGAAGGATCTCAGCTTGACCAGAAGATCGCCGACGGCGCTTTCTTCCGCCGGATCCACCTTTGGATACGGGAATACGTGTTCGGTCGCCAGCCGTCCGCAAAACAGCTGCTTCCCGAAAGAGGGTTTCCTTCTTTTGTCCTCAAAAAGCAGTTCTTCCAGCTGTTTCTTCTGTTTCTCATCCATTATTTCAATTATCTCATTTGATCCGCCGGAACGAAAGACCCGCTTGCCTGTTTCAGTCCGCCCGCCGGGCATAGGACGCTATTTGGCACGCACCGCCCCGAAAAGAGTATAATGAGATTAACGGCATGTTTCGGATGAATTGTTATACGTAATTAGAATTCAGAAACGTGCATTTACATTTTTTTACTGAAACGTGTCTTTTCCCCGGCCCGCATTTCTTCGCATGGCCTTACGGACGCTGAAAACACCTGGAGGTATTCAAATGCATGAGGCGGTTATCGTCGGCGCGGTACGGACACCCGTAGGGGGATTCAACGGTATGCTGGAGCCCCTGGAAGCCACGGACCTGGGCGGCGTCGTGATCAGGGAAGCCGTTCGAAGGGCCGGAGTCGAACCGGGCCATGTCGACGAAGTGATTATGGGCCAGGTGCTTCCGTGCGGCTGCGGACAGAATCCCGCCAGGCGGGCGGCCGTCAAAGCGGGGCTGCCTTTTCACGCGGAGTGCCTGACGGTAAACAAAGTCTGCGGCTCCGGCCTCAAGGCCGTGATGCTGGCTGCGCAGGCAGTGCAGACGGGCGATGCGGAGGTGATCGTGGCGGGCGGCATGGAAAGCATGACGCGGGCTCCCTATTATCTGGATAAGGCCCGCTTCGGGTATCGGATGGGAGACGGGGATATCCGGGATCATATGATTCATGACGGCCTGTGGGACATCGTCAACGACTTCCACATGGGGATGTCCAATGAGTTCTGCTGCGAGCGCTACAACATATCCAGGGAAGTACAGGACCTCTACGCGGCGCGTTCCTATGAAAGAGCCCTGGCCGCGCAGGCTGCCGGGATATTTAACGATGAAATCGTTCCGGTTGTTCTTCCATCGCGACCGGATGAGCCGGAAGCCGTGGACCGGGATGAATGCCCGAGGGAGACTTCCCTGGATGCACTTTCCCGCATGGAGCCTGTTTTTAAAGAAGACGGCGTGGGTACCGTCGGCAATGCTTCCTCCATCAGCGATGGTGCCGCCGCGGTCGTGGTCATGTCCCGCGAAAAGGCCGAAATCCTGGGGTGCAGGACAATCGCAACGATAGGCGCCCAGGCCTCGAGCGGCATCGATATGAAGTATGTGCTGATGGCGCCGGTCAAAGCCATCCCGAAATGCCTGGAGAAAGAGCATATCGAATTATCTCAAGTGGACCTGGTTGAAGTGAATGAGGCGTTTTCCGGTTCCACCTGCGCCGTGATGCAGGAGTTGAAGCTCGACCCTGTCAAGACCAACATCAGCGGCGGCGCCGTCGCCCTGGGGCATCCCCTGGGAGCCAGCGGCTGCAGGATCCTGGTGACATTGCTGCACGCAATGGTTCGCAGTGACAGCAGGACCGGTCTGGCTTCCCTCTGCCTGGGGGGAGGCGAAGCGGTCGCCATGATAGTGAAACGTTAACCCGTGAGCCGCGCGGGGAGGATAACCGGCCGGACAATGAGGTAAAGATGAAAATCGAGAGTATGGGTGTTGTGGGGGCGGGACAGATGGGAAGCGGCATCGCCCAGGTGGCTGCCTGCAGCGGTTTGACGGTTGTAATGTACGATGTGGCCGAGGGGGCCCTGCAGCGGGCGCTGGGCGGCATGCGTCGATCTTTGAACGAAGGGATCGGGAAGGGCGCGTTGGAGGAGCCGGACAAAAAAGCCGCCCTTTCGCGGATAATAACCAGCATGGATTTCAGGCATCTGGAAAACATGGATTTCGTAGTGGAGGCGGCGCCCGAACAGGTGGAAATCAAATACCGGATTTTTCAGGAACTGGACGGGCTGTGCCCGCCTGCGACAATATTGAGCACGAATACGTCTTCCATTTCCATAGGCCGTATCGCGTCCCGTACACAACACCCGGAAAGGGTGATCGGCATGCATTTCATGAACCCGGTGCCGCTCATGGAACTGGTGGAGGTGATCCGGGGATTGAAGACGTCCGAAGAAACCTTCCAGGCTGCCTGGAGTCTTGCAAAGCGCCTGGGAAAAACGCCCGTCGAAGCGAACGATTTCCCCGGTTTTATCGCCAACCGGATTTTAATGCCGATGATTAACGAGGCGATCTTTGCGCTGTATCATGGCGTCGGTTCCCGCGAAGCAATAGACACGACCATGCATCTGGGCATGAATCATCCCATGGGCCCCCTGGCGCTTGCCGACTTCATCGGCCTCGACACGTGTCTGTCCGTAATGGAAACACTGTATGAAGGCTTCAAGGATTCCAAATATCGTCCGTGTCCGTTGCTGAGCCGGTATGTGGATGCGGGAAAGTTGGGGAGAAAATCCGGCGAAGGCTTTTATCGATACGATTGAATGGAGGTCGCGGCATGATCACGTTTAGCTCACAGCAGCTGAAAATTCCGGAATTGATGCGGCCCGTCTATCTTGTCACGGCGGGGCAGTCCAGGTTCGACAGGGCCATCCCGGAAAAGAGGACGGAGGAACTGTGCGTTGACGCGCTGACGATGGCCGCCGGGCTGATCGACAAAACTCCGGCTGAATTGAAGCGGTACATCCATACCTGTTATTACGGCCACTTCGCGGATCATTTCGGAGACCAGCTCCTGGGCGAAGCGGTTATTCACGACCGCCTGGGCCTGGATCCGCTGGGGAATATCGGCATCAAGACGGGAGGCGCAACGGGCGGCTCCACCCTGTGGGAGGCGGTGAAGGCCGTGGCGTCCGGCTACTCGGATTGCGTGCTGGCCATGGGGTGGGAACGCATGGATGAAGTTCCGACGGACGAGGGCAACAATTATATCGCCTGCGCGGCGGACAAGGACTGGGAAACGCCTCTGGGGCATATCTATACCGGCTATTACGCCGTCATGGCCCAGAAATACTGGCAGGTTTTCGGAAAAGAGGAAGACTCCTTCCGTCGCA
>CAZPHK010000070.1:0-23109 GCA_964586015.1 uncultured Acidobacteriota bacterium
GAACCTGTGACCTTTGGGTTATGAGCCCAACGAGCTACCGGACTGCTCCACCCCGCGTCGATTGTGGAATTATAGGAGTCCCGCCGCGGAGAGTCAAGCGAATCATCAATAAAATCAATGACCTGCGGAAAGCATTGATTCTATTGGGTCTCGCGTTGAACTGACTTATTGTTGGATAATTTTTTTTCTTCGATACTTTTTCTGCGACGGATCAGCCGCAGATATCATCAAGTACGATCCCGAAGGTTGCTGCACCGCGACCCACATTTTCAGCATTTCACCCGGAGTCTGTTTATAATGAACGCAAGCCGGCTTTGGTGCGCCGCTGCAATTTGGCGGTTGGATGCATGTCTCTATAATGAGCAATATCCGAAGCGGTTATCGGCATACGGGAAGGAATGTGCGAGTCCCCTGTTTCTGTTTCTTCCCCCAGACTTATAAGGATCTTCTGATAGCAAAGGTCCGGAGCTTCCTGCAGCTTCAAATGGTTTTTCTGAAAAAAAGCGTCCTCAATTGTCAAAACCACCAATCGAAATCTCTTGTCTTCATCTTCAATCTGGAATCCGTATTCGACATACCCAACGCGAGGAATCACACCCAGATATTTAAGCTTCAGGACAAGATCCCTGGGCATGACGCTATTCCTTTCGAGGCAAGTAAATCAAAATTCCATTGAAGCCGATGCAGATGGGTAACTGTGGCCTATCCAAGAAGTCCAATTGGAATTTTAATTATACTTTATCCCGATCGGAATTACAAATGCTCCCAATATCAATGTACAATGCAACCCGATAATGGTATTGTTAAATTTGTCCGGTGGAGGACAGCCTCTGCTTGCGCGGCGCGATGAGTAGCTACAGTCTGATCTCACTCATCCCTTCCCATTCAACCCTGCATTGAGCAGTGATCCATCGTATTTGATTCATCCGGACCTTAATTATTTATGTGCCGATAACAGAGTTTTTCTGTTTCGGATCACAGGAGGTGTTTACTATGGGAAAGAATGTCTATGTGGGTAATCTCCCCGCGACGATGGGCGAAGCAGAGTTAAAAGAACTTTTCGAGCAAAAGGGCGCCGTCGATTCCGTCACAGTGATTCGCGATAACGAAACCGGAAGATCACGGGGATTTGCATTTGTCGACATGGCGACCGAAGAGGATGCACGCAAGGCAATTGAAGCATTGAACGCGTATTCAGTGGAGGGACGCAACCTCACCGTAAACGAGGCTCGCCCCAAATCCGATCGCCGGCGAGGCTATGCCGGCGGCGGAAGAGGCGGTTTTCGTGGGCACTCCGACAGAGGGCGTGGTGGTTATCGCAGCCGCGGCTGAAACGGTTGCCTTCGATCCTGATTTAATAATCCATCCTATTATCCATGGGACTCTGCATGCGAGTTCATTTAATTAATCCGAGTGACGTGTCCTTCGGAGTTGGTGTTATTACACCAAGATGGATGTACGTTATAGCCGGCGCGACACCCTGAAAGTCTGGGATTCCTTTTACCGGATGTCGAAGATTTGGAAGCGGTCGCGTTGTGCGTCCAGGATTCGAAACCGTTTGGCTTTTGTATTCATCTCCAAGCTCTATCGACAGATGTATGCCAGGACGGGAATTACCACCGAAAGCGCCCGTAAGTCCAACGCGGCCAGATGGGCTCGATTTATTGGGAAATTCTGTATACCCCTGTTTTCTGCCCGTACTCTTCCGAATCTGCAGGCCCCACAGGATTGATGCAGCGGTCTGAATTCGTTTGTGCCATTCCGCTATCACCTGTCTTGAAAGCCGATAAGCAGCTGCCGTTTACTAAATTTCCTATTTCTGCTTTTTTTTACGACGAAACGGTTTCTTTCGGGGACCGGAACCGGGATGCCCATCAGTCACACGAAATTTGGAATAAAATGCCTTGTCCGAGCCTTTTTCTTCCGCCTTCTCCCTCTTTTTTCCCTTCCTCTGGCTGCGGACCCGCCCTGAAATCGCAGAGGATTTCGAATAAGGTCTGGGTGTATAGGGCTTGTTCGTGGATGAATCTTCGCGGTATTGCTTCTCCTGCAATTGAAGCATCAACCTGTCTATTTTCTTCTCCAAAAAAAGCAATTGACGCTGCATCTTTATCAAGAGGGAAGCAACATCGCCGTCGGATTGGTCCCGCAAATACGAAATATCACGATCAGTGGATTTGCTCATATGAGTCGGATTCCTTTCACTGATATATCGAGGCCCACATCCCTGAATCGAAAACAGGCCCGCACATTGTTTCCCAAAATACCTATTCTGCTGTTTCCCTGCCGGAGTCCTTATCCACGGGGGCAGCGTTTTCATCAGATCTATCCAGACGCCGCTGCATGCGGTCTTCACGCTTTTGGATCGCTTTTTCAAGACGCTTCAGTTCCTTTTGTCTTTTCAGAAATGAAGTTCGCTTCGTTGCCATTCCATACCTCCTTTTGTTCAGGCCCGTGCGTGCAACCGCCTCCTCCTGCTGGCGACACTGGGCCGAAATCTCCGACGGAAGCCCGCCATTTGTGTTTTCAGCGGCAATGCCGCCGGCTGGAAATACGGCACTTCCAGACCCGGCAATTGCCGGCGCTCGATTCTTTTTCCCATGGCCTTCTCAATTTGAAACACGAGCGATTCATCTGTTCGAAGGATGAAGGTTAAGGCTTCGCCGGTACGCCGGGCGCGACCCGTTCTACCGATGCGGTGAGTATAAGCATCGGATGTGTCGGGCATGTCGTAGTTGATAACGTGCGTAATATCGACAATATCAATGCCGCGGGCGGCGATATCGGTAGCTACGAGAATGTCGTATTTCCCTGTGCGAAATCCGTCAATGGAAGCCTGTCGGCTACTTTGCGTCATGTTTCCCTGCAGGGAGGACACGCGATAGCCTTCCTTCTTGAGGCTCGTCGCTATTCGGGATGTACGATGCTTTGTCCGCGTAAAAACAAGAATTCGTCCGGTTGCGGTCTTCTCCAGCACGGCCAGTAACAATTTTAATTTGAGTCCTTCGGAGATAGGATAAAGAGTGTGGGTTACGGTTTCAACCGGCGCCATTTCTCCAGCCTGCACAACAGCCGGATCTTTAAGTATACTGGCGGCAAGTGCCCGGATATCTGCAGGCATCGTTGCCGAGAAAAACAATGTCTGTCGGCGATCAGGCAAATGCCCGAGAATGCGTCGAATGTCCGGTAGAAAGCCCATATCGCACATGCGATCGGCTTCATCCAGAACGAAGGTTTCAATGGATGAAATATCTATGCTGCCGTTTTCAATGTGGTCGAGCAGGCGTCCCGGACAAGCCGAAATAATGTCAATACCACGCCGCAATGCCGCCAGTTGGCTGTGCATGCTCACTCCACCGTAGATGGATACGCTTCGACGCCGGCTTTTGCCGCCTAAACTGGCAACCGTTCTGTGTACTTGTTCAGCGAGCTCGCGCGTAGGTTCCAGAATGAGAACACGCGGTTTTTTTGAAGCACCCGCAGTCAACCGCTGCAATATGGGTAGAAGAAATGCCGCCGTTTTCCCGGTTCCGGTCTGCGACATTCCAAGAACGTCTCTTCCGTCAAGGACAACGGGGATTGCCTGCCTTTGAATCGGTGTCGGAGCAGAATATCCGGCAGCTTTTATGGCAGATGTGATAGATGGGTTAAAACAGAATTGATCAAAGTTCAAAAAAAATACTCCTTGACTCGAATGAGCCAAGTCGCACTCTCAGCCCGTTTAGGTTGTTATTAATTCGCTTCTTTTAATAGCGGTGCTGTCGCGGGAAGGTCGAATCGTTATAATAGTAGCATTTAAGGGTGGATAAATCCAATTGGGAATCTTTGTTACACGGAGAACGTGAAATCCTGAACGGGCAAAATCATCGCCTATGCCCTCCAGACCGGTATGGATTATGAGGGCCGTACAACCGGAAGCCGTGGTTTTAACGGATTGAATAATTCTGCTGAATCTTCCGCCGATATACTGTATTTTCAAAACGGGATCGCGCACGACTGAACCTGTAAAGGGATTATTCCCGGATCGACTGATTGATGAATAAGGCACGGAAACCATGAATGGATTGAAGCCCCTCAAAGTCGCCGTCATCTTCGGCACGCGCCCGGAAGCCATAAAACTGGCGCCGCTGATTAAAAGACTTAAAGACAGCCCGAAACGCTTCGAACCGGTCACGATTGCTACGGCGCAGCATCGCGAAATGCTGGACCAGGTGCTGGATCTGTTTTCCATCAAACCCGATTATGACCTCAACATCATCAAACCCCGACAGGAGCTGGCTCAGATCACGGCGCATGCGATAACCGGCCTGGATCCGGTTATCGTCGAGGTCAAACCCGATTTTGTCATGGTGCAGGGGGATACCACGACAACTTTTATCGGCGCACTGGCCGCTTTCTACCACAAAATCGCCTGCGCGCATGTCGAAGCGGGGCTGAGAACCCGCGAGAAGTATTACCCGTATCCCGAAGAGATCAACAGACAGCTTACCAGCGTCCTGTCCGATGCCCATTTTGCGCCGACCGACATATCCAGGCAAAATCTGCTTGAAGAAGGAGTGCCCTCGGAGAAGATCTTCGTAACCGGCAACACGGTTATCGATGCTCTTCAGGATATTCTCGGCCGGAGCCCATCCATTTCGCATCCTGTGCTGGAAAAGGCCGCCGCTCAAAAACTACGCATTGTCCTGGTCACTTCGCACCGGAGAGAAAATCAGGGAGAACCTCAGGGACAGATCTGCGACGCCCTGATTGAACTTGTGAATCGGTTCCGCGACATTCTGATTGTTTTCCCCGTTCATTTAAGCCCGGCGGTCCGGGATGTCGTTCTCCCGAAACTGAAGCGACAGGACAGGGTCTTCCTCATGGATCCTATCGACTATCTTGAAACCGCGCACTTCATGAAAGCGTCGCATCTCATACTGACCGACTCAGGGGGTATACAGGAGGAAGCTCCGGCGTTGGGCAAGCCTGTACTGGTCCTGCGCAACCATACCGAAAGGCCGGAAGGATTAACGGCAGGTACGGTAAAGCTTGTAGGTGTCGAGAAAAAAAACATTGTCGCCGCCGCATCCGAGCTCCTGGAGAACCCGGGCGCCTATCGCAGAATGGCGGAGGCTGTGAATCCTTACGGAGACGGCCGGGCCGGCGAAAGGATCCTTCAAGCCCTGGAATTCGTCAAACAACGGGCTCCCCGTCCCGCGCCCTTTCCTGGCGGAAGTAAAGCCATATATTAGAAAGGTTTACGAGGAGCGCCGGATTATCCTGCGCGGCGTTCCTTTGCCCGATACGGCGCTGCATATATTTCTCAAACTATATTTGCGCCCCTCCGCAATCATTGTTATAAAGATATTTTCCCGTATATTTACCTAATTCCCTGACGGAGTTGCAGTAAATGGCAGAACCGCTTAAACACGATCTCCTTGGAGCAGATTGCAATATTCCAAATGCATGCGACCGGAACGTTCCAGCCTGGCTGATAGCATTGGACAATGCCCCCACGGCCGTTCTATTTCTACTGGGCACTGCAATAGTATGGAACTTACATCCGATTTTATCCCTCATATTCCTTGGATATTGCTGCCTGTCCATTGTGCTCTTCTGGAAGCTTATCTGTCCCTGGTGCCATCACTTCGGTACGGCCGGATGCCCGTGTGGCTACTCAAGGATTGCCGCCCGGCTTTTTAAAAGAAAAACGGGCAAAGAATTCAGGCGCGTTTTCAGGAGGAATATTGTCGTCGTTTTCCCCTGCTGGTTCTTCCCCCTGGGAGTGGGAATTTACAGGCTCTGGACGGCCTATAGTCCTGTATTGCTTTTCCTTTTCCTGACATTCTGTCTGGTCGGCTTCGTTCTGATACCCGCGATATCAAAATTCGTGGGATGCCGGTCCTGCGATGTTAAAGATCAGTGTCCCTGGATGTCCCGATCCTGACGGTTGAAGAAATCCCTGGAGATCACTCATATTTTTAGCCAAAATGCCGATTTGAAAAAGAAGCTTCCCGTGGTAGCTTTTATACCGCGAAAAGGGGGTTGGCATGAAATCCGGTTTTCATAAATTCAGCCGGAAATTCGGTAGAAGAGTATACGACAGGTTTTCCATTCCGGGGGCGACCATATCCTGGAAGCTGATGGATAAGGACTCCTTTTCCGAGGAAACGTTGCCTTTATCCGATATCAGCAGATTCGGGTTGTCTCTTTTGACCAATACTCCCCCCCAGGTGAATTCTGTTATTTCCCTGCGAATCAATCTTCCTAAAGAACCCCAAAGGCTCGACCTGGTCGGCAAAGTTATTTACGCCATTTTCAGGGGCCCGGGTCTCACCTACGAATATCGAGTCGGGGTAGAATTAAACCCTTTTTCGGAAACAGAGGGAGATAATTCTCCCGAAATGCAGCAGAAAATCCAGGATCTGGAGCAAATATACGGGAAGCGCCTGGATATAGTGGATATTGAAGATTGAAGATTCACTCGTTACAGTCCGATATCCTCGTTCCATAAATCCGGTTTCGAATCGATAAAATCACGCATCATCGCGATACAGTCCCGGTCGTTCAATACAATGAGATCCACACCTCTGGAGCGCAACAGACTTTCCGCGCCCATAAAGGTCCGGTTTTCGCCAATTACGACCCTGGGTATTTTATAGAGAAGGATGGCGCCGCTGCACATTTCGCATGGAGACAGCGTGGTATATAAAACAGCCTTACGATAGTCGGCGGGAAGAAGACGGCCTGCGTTTTCCAGGGCATCCATTTCCGCATGCAGAATGGCGCTTCCCTTCTGTACACGTCGATTATGGCCATTACCCGCAATCCTGCCGTCAATAACCAGCACCGACCCAATGGGGATACCCCCTTCTTCCAATCCTTTTTTCGCTTCCGCTACCGCGGCCTCCATAAACGCATCCATATGTCTCCTTAACTCCCCGTGCCTTTCGAGATTCCCGCTGCGGCGGATCAAAGACCCAATTTATTGGCGGCATCCAGGGCGGCCACCTTATAACCTTCGGCCAGGGTAGGATAGTTGAACACAGTGTGAAGGAAATAATCGAGCCCGCCGCCCAGCCGCAACACCGCCTGTCCGATGTGTATGAGCTCGGTCGCACCCGTCCCGATGGCGTGCACTCCAAGCAGCTGTTTCGTCTTTCGGTGGAACAGCATTTTCAGCATCCCGGAATCATCCCCCAGAATCTGGCCCCGTGCAATTTCCCGATATCGGGCTATCCCGGTCTCGTAGGGTATTTCCTCCGCCTCCAGCTCGTGTTCGGGCTTTCCGACCATGGATATTTCCGGAATGGAATAGATCCCCAACGGGAAATGCTCCGCCATCCCGCCGGTATCCCCCATGAATGCGTGGCGCGAGGCGAGGCGCCCCTGCTCGCTGGATGTAGCCGCCAGGCTGGGAAATCCGATCACGTCTCCCGCTGCGTAGATATTTGGAATTTCCGTCTGGAAAAACGCATTCACTTTCAGCCTGCCCTTGGAATCCGCCTGCAGACCGACTTTTTCAAGGTGCAGTTCCCCTGTCGCACCGATTCGTCCGACAGAATATAAAACTACGTCGCTGGTTATCGCCGCACCCGATTCAAGCCTCACAACGCCCCGACCGGGGTTGCCTCTTTCCGTCTCGATGGTGTCAACGGATTCTCCGAGGCGAAAGACAACCTTCATTTTTTCCATCTGGCGCATCAGTTCATAGACAATTTCGTGGTCCAGGAACTCCAGCAGACGGCTTCGGCGGTGAATGACCGTCACTTCAATTCCCAGGATCGCAAAGATGGACGCATATTCGATCCCGATCACGCCGGCGCCCACGACGGCCATTGTCTGCGGTATGAATTTAAGAAACGGCATATCATCGCTTGTTACAATGACGTTTCGATCCCGGTCCGGACAGGGGTACAGGGCCGGCTGGCTGCCCGTGGCGATCAGGATCCTGTCGCTCCGGAGCACCGCGGGACCGGATTCCGTCGAAATTCTGACCGTGTGCGGATCTTCCAGGGAGGCGACGCCCCTTTTAAGATCGACATTGTTGCGCCGCAGCTGAAGTTCGACGATTTTTGCTTCATTGCGAACAACTTCACTCACTTCCTGCTGAAGTTCTTCCGATGTCACCTTTTCCCTGACGGATTTCCCCTGGTGCGTGAGGAAACGGCTGCCGTAACCGGTATAGTTCAGGACGGCCTCGCGAAAGGTCTTGCTGGGTATGGTGCCGCTGTCGACGCAAACGCCGCCGACCCATCGGCGCCGTTCGATCACCGCGACGCGCTTCCCCAGTTTGGCCGCCTGCACCGCGGCCCGCTGCCCGGCCGGGCCCGATCCGATACATATGAGATCATAATCGTAGACAGTCATAAGAATTTACACCCGCAGCAATAACGGCGAACAAGGAAGAAACAGTATTATATGAAGAAATGTATGGGAAACTTCAACGGGAAAGGTAACATGCCTTCGGCATGAATTTATAACTTGTTGATAATAGTAGCCGGATTCTTTAAAAGTATAGGGATTATTCCCTGATAATGCTGTTGAAGAAAACCTGTATCGCGAAATTAAGGACCGAACCCATGAATCTTCAGAATCATAAAACTAAAGTCGTCTGCACCCTGGGACCGGCCTCCAAAGACCGGCAGGTTATGGAAAAAATGCTTCGCGCCGGCATGGATATAGCCCGGCTGAATTTTTCGCACGGCGATTTTGAGAGCCACAGCCGAATGGTGGAAACCCTCAGAGCGGCCGCGCAGAATACCGGCAAACGGGTTGCGATCATGGCGGATCTGCCCGGCCCCAAAATCCGGATAGGGCGTCTGGCCGAAGAGCCGATTACGGTCCTGCAGGATTCCGATCTTACGTTAACCACGGAAGATATCATCGGCAACGAAAACAGGATATCCGTAAACTTTTCCAGATTGCCCGAGGTCGTAAAAAGGGGCGATACGCTTTTCCTGAACGACGGTTTCATTCAGCTTAAGGTGCTCCGGGTTGAGGGGGCCGACGTCCACTGCAGGATCGTCGTCGGGGGCGAACTGCGTTCGGGCAAGGGGCTCAATTTCCCGGGCATCCGCCTGGGCATCAGCGCCTTCACGGAAAACGACCGGCGGTGTCTGGAATTCGCCCTCCAGCTTGGAGTGGACGCCGTCAGCCAGTCGTTTGTGGAAAATGCTGAAGACATTGCCTCGGTCCGCAGGGCCGCTGCCGATATGGGCTACTCTCCGTTTATAATCGCCAAGATCGAGCGGGCCCAGGCCCTGGAGCATATAAAATCCATCATTGAAGCGGCCGACGGCATCATGATCGGCAGGGGCGACCTGGGAGTGGAGATCCCGATCGAACGGATTGCCGTTGTTCAAAAAAGACTGATGCGCCTGGCAAACAAAGCGGGAAAACCGGTCATTACGGCGACGCAAATGCTGGAATCGATGACGAACAACGCCCGGCCGACCCGGGCGGAAGCAACCGACGTCGCCAACGCCATATTGGACGGCACCGATTGCGTCATGCTCTCGGAAGAATCCGCCATGGGCCGCTATCCGGTGGAGGCCGTAGAAATGCTTTCCCGAATCGCAGCCGTGACGGAACCTAAAATCCCGCTCGGCTTCGGCCGGGAAAGCACCGGCTCTTTCAATAAGAACGGAGGCGTGCACCCGAAGGATTTGATCGCGCTGAGCCTGGAACACATGATGGACCACGTCTGCCCCGCCGCTCTCCTGGTTCCGACCCAAAGCGGGGCAACGGCGCGGAATATCGCGCGATTCCGGCTGCCCGTGTGGATTACCGCGTTCAGCCCGCAGGAAACGACCTGCCAGATTCTTCAATTTTCCTATGGCGTTCTTCCCGTTTACGAGCCGGAGCCTCCCGAAGACTGGCGGCAGTACGCGCAATCATGGCTTCAATCGAACGGTATACGGGGCGACCTCGTCCTTTTGATTGAAGGGCCGTCCCCCAGAAATCCCGCGGCCAACCATCGTCTGGAAATCATCGATAGGAAACGCCTGGATGGAGGATAAATCATGAATAAGTTACCGGGAATACTGGCAGCGGGCCTTCTCGTCTGCTTCACCGCAAGCTGCAATCGATCCGTCTCGTGTGATCGGGCATGCCTGGAAGGAATTGCGGACCAATATCTGGATGCCATGGTGGCGCATGACGCTTCGAAGGCGCCGTTTGCCGAAGATATGGTTTTCACGGAAAATACGGTCAGACTGCCCCTGACGGAAGGGCTCTGGTTTACATCCTCCGGTCTGGGAGATTTCAAAATCACCATCTGCGATCTCAAAACCGGGCAGGCGGCCTGGGTCGGTTCCGTCAGAGAACACGACAAACCGGTGATCCTGTCACTGCGCCTCAAGGTCGTGAATCGCCGGATTACGGAAGCCGAATCAATCGTCATCCGCGACGTGGATGAAAAGAACCTGGAGAATTTCAGACTGACGGCCCCGGCCTTTTCGGAAATACTGGACCCGTCGAAACAGACGTCACGCGAGAAACTGCTTCAGATTCCGGACCTTTATTTCGATGCTCTCAAGATTTTGAATGACAGGGACGTTCCTTTTGACGACGAATGCTACCGCCTTGAAAACGGGATGTTGACGGCCGGCACGTTTCCAGGAGCACCTCCTCCTTCGCCGAACATGCCGGGGAGTCCCAAATGCCGCAACGGCGAAATTCCCCCCATTCTGAAGACAATTTACAACGTCAAGCCGCGCCGCACGCCGGTAGTGGACGAAGAGAAAGGCATTACCTGGGGAATCTACTGCTTCAACCACCGCGGTCTTGCGTCGGTCGAAATGCCCGACGGAAGCCGGCAGCCTACATATTTCCAGTCCCCAAATTCCATGCCCGTTTCGGAGATTTTCCGGTCCAAAAACGGCACGATCCGGGGTATCTGGGGACTTGGAAGCGCCATGCCGTACGGCATTGGAGACGGGTGGAGCGGTCCGGTGTTTCCGTGAGGGTGAACCGTTTGTTTGTCCCGGTTTGGATTGAAGACATCGTTATTCACTTGACTCGCTTTTCCAATCGGATTCCATGGTTAGCGGTTTACCTGTTACCGGATTCATGTAATGAAAGGGCACGATGCTCGTATTGGGCCACATAGCCGGCGGGGAATCCATGGGTGCATCAGGACCTGTCGGGTTTTCAGGATAGAGTTTCATGGGCTCGGTCAGGTCATAAATCATTTTGGTCTTTCCCCAGCCGGATTCATAGTCGGCATGCCAGAGCGGGTTATAATTGAGCACCTGGAACTTCCAGACACCATCTTCTTTTACATAGGTATTCTCGTAAATACCCCCTTCCCACCAAACCATGGGAGTCTCTCCTCTCTCAATTGCGGCTTTGGCCACTGGGGACGATTCATGGTACCCTGCCTGCATGACAGAACGGAATCGTCCTTTAGCAGTCTTTCGATCCGGCGCCACATGGATGACGCCCTGCAACTGGGGATGATCGAGCAGGAAACCATAAACAGGTCCGGGCTTGCCTCCAGTGAAACCCTGGAGAAAATTCCCGACATACAGGCGACGGACACCCTCTTCCTTGCCTCGATAAATGCCTCCGAAAAATTGTACCTCTCCATCGTCGGCAAACAGATCCACGACATCTTCATAGAGACACTTGTCAATGTAGTACCCGTATGCATGTTGCAGGTTTCGGATTGCCTCAGTATCTTCGAGAATTCCCATTCGATTGGTCAGCTGCTCGATTCTCGCCTCGAGCCCTGCATTCGAACAGGAAGCTGTCAGAATAAAGACCAGCGAAAGAGCAACCGCCGCTATAACCGGATAAATGCGGCGACCTGATTTTGCCTGAAACAGGCTGTAACTGCATTCTGACGTTGTTCTGACGGCGTTCATGGCCCCCCCTTGTTGTAAGTGTTATCGAACGAATTCCAATATCAGTACTTTACAGATTGAATAACAATCAGAAAACGAATATCCAAAAGAATGAAACCGTTTGTATAAGGTTCAACCGTTCCGTCATCACTGAAGCCTACAGGCAACAGTCCCGTACGCGAATACAGAAAATCGGCCATGAATCCATCGGTTATTGCCTGCCTAAAATGTTTCCATATTACACCAATATCCAATATAATTCCGACCTATAAAATTACCGTTATGTTTTCCGCAAAATTCGAAGTTCGTTGCCTTCCGGCATACGATCTCCATACGATTCATAAATTGAAAGGAGTCCCTCTGATGATTAAAAAGCTTCTACCAATAACGGCATTATTTCTCCTTTGCGGCACATTGTCGGCCAACGACATGGACCTGCCCCGGATCACCGTATTCGGAACCGCAACGACTATGGTGGCCCCGGATATTCTGTCCTGGAACCTTACGGTAAAAAATATCGGCTTAGACCTTGAGAACGTGGCCGACCGGCATACTGAAATCGTTCAGGCGGTTCTGGACACACTGAGAGAGCAGGGAGTCGCGGAAAAAGAAATCCAGACGGCAAGAATGCGTTTCGGAGACAATATCGACAATAGGACATACGAGAAAACAGGGTATTTTGCGTCCACCGAAGTAGTATTCAAAATCAAAGATTTTACCAAATACAAAGCCTTATGGATGGAGCTGGCTCGAATTGAAAACGTCGGAATCCAGAACGTAAACTACGATCATTCGAACAGGATTCAATACCAGGATGAAACGAGGCGAAACGCTCTGCTGGCCGCAAGGGCGAAAGCCGAAATGATGGCGACAACCCTGGGATCCAAAATCGGAGAGCCCATTTTGATCGAAGAAGATCCCTCCGTTACCATCCGATCCGGAATTTCTGTCAATGACATACGCTCTCTTGGCGTTGCGGCCGGTTCAGAGGTATTGGCCCCGGGGGAAATTCCCATTCGTGTGAGAGCAAAAGCATCTTTCAGATTAATCAACCCCGAACCGTGAACGTTATTGCTCCAGCCAACATTTCGAGTTCCTCGGCATTCCTGGAATCAGGATGATTCGGAATCAAATATCCTCCTGCAAAACCGGAAGCTTTGTCAAATAAGCCGCTCAAAGCGGCTTGACCAGCATTATCGAGGTTGATATCGGGATCGGAATCGGTATCGATATCACTGCGAATTTTGGCTTCCCGATTTTTACTGCGACCCCGATACCGACCCCGATCGGCCTGGCGCCGGCTGTGCTAATGATGTTGAATAAGAAACAAACATGTTTGGCACCCACCGCCCGAGTAAAAATGTCTGTCGGATAAGAATTCCGGAGTTTTAATCTCCCTCTTGAGGTAGAATCGCAGGCGTTGTGGCCTTTTCGACATTATCAGGGTGTTGAAAACAGCCCTGGCCGCCGATTCCGCCGGTCGACAAAACCGGATCAAAACCGGGCAGGCTGCGTATTTTTGCGGACCGCCGGAATGCCTGATGCCGGCGTCCAGGCTGGAGAAATCAGATACAGTGCAACCAGTACTTTCACTAATTTCACCCCATTCACCGAGTACCGATCCCCGGGAAACATTGGATAAAGCCCCGATGGGGCGGCTCCAGATATTTATTATCGCCTTGACCCTCGGGTTGAATGCCATGGACGGCATCGACGTACTGTCGATAAGCCTGGCCGCTCCGGATATCGCCAAACTGTGGGATCTGAGCGAATTTTTGGTCGGCGTTACCATGATTATGGAACTGATCGGAATGGGCATCGGCTCGTTATTATTGGGCTGGGTCGCCGATACCGTCGGCCGCCGAAAAACGATGTTCTGGTGCATGGCGATGATGGCCGCTGGCATGTTCATGGCCACGACATCCGGCAGTGTTTACCAGTTATGGGCCTGGCGGATCCTGACAGGTCTGGGCATCGGCGGCCTGCTGTCGGCCATAACCGCGATAACGGCCGAATTTTCCAACCTGAAAAACCGCGCCCTTTGTATCTTCATCATGGGCATAGGCTATCCGATAGGCGGGATTTTCGGATCAAAAATATCCGGACAGCTGCTGGCGAGCTATGAGGACTGGCGTCTGATATTCTATTTCGGCGCCGCCTTGACCGTCATTTTTATTCCTCTGTTTTATTTCGTGATACCGGAATCCATCCATTGGCTGGTACGCAAGCAGCCGGACGGCGCCCTGGACAAGGTCAATAAAACACTGAGGCGCATCGGCCATAATCCTGTTGCGGCGCTGCCGGAAGTGACACCCGAAGCGCGGAAAAAATCCATCGGCGATCTTTTTGCACCGGGCATGCTCCGGATCACAATAATTATAGCCGTGGCCTATTTTCTGCAGATTTTTACTTATTATTTCATACTGAAATGGGTGCCTAAAGTGGTCGTCAACATGGGTTTTACTTCCCCCGAAGGAGCAGGCATGTTGATGTACGCCAATATCGGGGGAGCGCTGGGCGGGATGTGCCTGGGTCTGTTGAGCCTGCGCCTTGAAGTAAAGAAGCTGACGATTGCGGTCCTGGTGCTGTCCGGAGTTTCCATCACAATATTAGGCCAGACACCGGCCGATCTCACTTACTTTGCGTTTCTGGTCGCTATGTGCGGGTTTTTCGGGAATGCGGGCATACTGGGACTATATGCCCTGTTCCCGGCCGCTTTCCCGACCCATGTGCGGGCCTCCGGCACCGGTTTCGTGCTCAGTGTGGGCCGCCTGGGCGCCGGCTTGTCGCCTCCTTTTGTAGGCTACATGTTCGATCGCGGATTAACCCTGCCCAGCGCGACTTTGTTTATAAGCATCGGCACAATTATAGGCGCCGCGGTTCTGTCTTTTCTGAAACTCAGGAAAACAGTGGAATGATGCCGTAGAAACACCTTATCGCTGAATCAGCCGCAGACATCGTTCAATCGGCTCAAGCGGATTAAAAAAGTACGGCTATTTTGGATTCCGGTTGGAAGAGAATTCCATTCCGCGAACGGCTTCCTTGTACTCATTCATCATTTTTCGTATGACTGCCGCCGCAGGGAGTATTTCCCGTATCAATCCGGCCGATGACCCGGCGTACGCGTCCCCGTTTTCAACGTCCCCCGTAATCTGTGCCGTCCGCGCCCTGTCGCGTCCGACAAATTCCAGGATGCGTTCCGTATCGGCGCCGGATCGTTCCATTGCGGCAAGATCCTCGATAAACCTGGATTTGAGGCTTCGAACCGGAATCGTTCCGCGCCGCGTCACCATTGTTCCGGAATCACCGGACTCAACAATTGCCTTTTTATAGGCAGCGTGGGCCGTGCACTCCTCGACGGCCACGAATCGGGTCCCCAACTGCACTCCCGAGGCTCCAAGCGCAAAGGCTGCCGCCATTCCCCTGCCGTCGGCGATGCCTCCGGCTGCTATGACCGGGATTTTAACTACGTCGGCGACCTGAGGAATAAGGGATAAAAGCGGGATTTCATCGCGCCCGATACGTCCGGCAGCTTCGCAACCCTCGGCGATTACGGCATCGACGCCGCAGGTTTCCGCCAGCCGGGCCTGGGATACGGAACCGGTTACATGCAGAACCGGGATCCCGGCGGAATGAAACACTTCCGTATAAATACCCGGACTGCCGGCGGCCGTAACGACCACGGGCGCCTTTTCCCGGAGCAGAACATCCACCAACAGACCGCTCTCGGGAAGGTCCAGAAGAATATTCACGGCAAACGGCTTGTCCGTCAGCCGCCGGATTCGTTGAATCTGAAAGTGAAGGTTTTGGGCGGGATTTTCGCTTTCCGGCATCCCGGCAAAAGGGCTGAGTGTGCCGAGTGCGCCCGCTTCGGAAACGGCGGCGGCAAGACCTGCATCCGCAAGCCGGAACATCCCTCCCTGCAGGATCGGGCATTCGATTCCCAGAAGTTCACAGGCAAGGTTCTTCTTCATGGAGAGGCAGCCATTCGTTTCCCGTTTCCGGTTCCCCGTTTGAAACCGACGGGCTTTCGCCGGCGACAGGGTCTGCGGATCAGAAAATGATTCCGATTAGTCTGAAGAAGGAAGCGGCTTCGGTTCCTGCAGTTTCATTTCTTCGCCGCAGCACGTAAAGGTGCCTTCGCCGGCCCTGGTGCAAAGAACTTCAGTACCGCATTTTTCGCATTTATAGCGCTTGCCAAGCTGACTCATAGTACGCTCTACCTTTCAAAACAATTACAGACCGGGAGACTATTTTTTAATTTCCATCGGCTGGCCGCAACAGGTCACAGTACCGTCTCCGCCGCGGGTCACAATGACTTCCGCTCCACACTTGGAGCATTTATAGCGCTTGCCTACCTGGTTTGCCATAGATCCCTTCCATTCGTTCCATCCATGAAAAATGTCAAATTCCGCTATACCGACGAAAGCATTTATAATTCTATCTCTTTAAGATCCGGAGCGACAAGAAGCTTCGGCTCCGTTACCGACTGAATATCCTCTACCGTGAGCCCGGGATAGATTTCCCGCAATAAAATCCCCTCCGGAACAATATCCAGCACCGCCAGGTCCGTAAAAATCTTGTTCACCTTTCTACGGGCGGTCGCAGGGTAGGTCAGTTCCCGTACCAGCTTGGGAGTTCCGTCGCGGGTCGTGTGCTCCATCGCGATAAACAGCTTCCTGGCGCCGCACGCAAGATCCATCGAGCCGCCGATATTTCCGACGCCGTCCAGTCCCCTGGAAGGATTCATCCAGGACGCAAAGTCTCCGGTTTCGTTCACCTGAAACGCTCCCATCACGGTTACGTCTATGTGGCCGCCCCGGATCATGGCGAAAGACTCGCTGATATCGAAATATACCGTCCCTTCCACTTCCGTAACGGGCTGGCAGCTGGCGTTGATCAGATCCTGATCGACGGCATCCCCTTCAGCCAGATGGCCGGTTTTCAGCATCCCGATCTCCGACTGGAGAATCACATCCCTGCCCTCCAGCCAGTTGCTCACAAGGGTAGGGATTCCTATTCCAAGATTGACATAGGAATTGTCTTCAATCTCTTGACTCACCCGTAAGGCTATGATTTCACGGGGAAGCCCTTCATATTTGCCCAAATTCCTTCTCCTTATATTTAGCCCGCATTTCTCATCGCACATACACCGGTATGCCGATTATACATTCGTAATTTCAAATTCGATTCTGGGAACCTTTACGACCCTCTGCACGAAGATTCCCGGGGTGTGCACGGAGTCCGGCTTTAAATCTCCCGTAGACACCAGGTTTTCAACCTCCGCCACAGTGGTACGGGCGGCCGTCGCCATTACATGGTTGAAATTCCGGGCCGTCCTGCGATAGCAAAGGTTGCCTTCAGGGTCCCCCGTATGGGCATGAATAAGAGCAAAATCCACATGGAGGGCATATTCCAGAATGCACGTTCGCCCATCGAACGTACGGATCTCCCTATCCTTCCGATTCTCTTCGATATTGGTAATTACGGATTGCTCCACCATCGATCCGATGCCGACCGGGAGGTAGCCGGCGGGGATTCCGGCGCCCGCCATGCGATACTTCTCGATTAATGTGCCCATCGGGTAAACTTCGAGTTCAATCTCCCCCGATCTTACCTTCTGTTCGAAAGGATGCTGAGCTCCCCTGGACGCGGATCGGAACAGCCCATAGGAATCGATCAATTTACGAATCTGCCCGTTTTGTACAAGCGCATCCAGTTCCTCTATTGCACCCAGCAGCGGGCCGGCGCCACAGGCCAGTGTAAGGTTTTTCAATCCTTTATCGATTATAGCCCGCAGCAGCAGCCTGGGGACTCCTGCGGCGAAAAATCCTCCAAGGGCAACCGTCGCACCGTCCTCAATGCCCGCCAGGGCTTCCTCCATATCCTTCACAACTTTATTCATAAATTCCCATCCAATATTATTTTCTACTATTCAATGCCAATCTCTGTTCGAGGTCCAGGCCCTGGTCGAGCGTCATGTCCATGCCTCTTTTTACGGCCTGCTTGGCGCTTCTTACAGCCACGGGATCGAAAGACGCAATCTTCAGCGCGACTTCTTCCGCAAGCTGCAGAAGGCGGTCTTTCGGGACGAGTTGATGGACCATGCCTGAATCGAATGCTTCCTTCCCCTTCAACCGGCGTCCTGTCAGAAGCATATCCAGCGACGCGGCCAGGCCCAGAAGCCTCGGCAGTGTCTGCGTGCCACCCGCAGCCGGCAGGATTCCCAATCCGACTTCGGGAAGCCCGAACACTACATCATCCGAAGCGATGCGCAGGTCGCAATATAATGCGATCTCCATCCCGGAACCCAGAACATACCCGTGCAGAGCTGCAATAAGAGGCTGAGGCATGCTTAAAAAGAGCCGCCACAGATCCCGGACCACACGAATCCGTCTCGCCTTGACCGATGAAGGAGCGGTCAGGAATTCCTTCAGGTCGGCCCCGGCACAGAAAGCCTTCTCGCCGGAGCCTTTGAAAATTACTGCGCGAATTTCATCGTCGATCTTTATCGCACTTAATACCTCGTACAGGTCGTCCCGCATTCGGACGCTGAACGCGTTCAACGCTTCCGGCCGGTTCAGCGTCACGTACGCAAGGCCCCGGTCGTCTTTTTCAAATATTACGGTCTCAAATCCACCCATCGGTTCCCTTTCGAACAAACCGTGAAGAAGCCGGCGAAGAGATCCTGCTTCCGCTTCAGATCCCCTTGAATTCAGGCTTTCTCTTTTCCCGGAAAGCGTTTATCCCTTCAGTGCGGTCGGATGTGCTGAATAAAAGCAGGTAGAGATCCATTTCCTTGTTTATGCCCTGATCGAGAGTCAGATCCATGCTGCCGTAAAGCGCTTCTTTCACAAAGCTGAGAGATAAAGGCGACTTCTGCGCCATTTCCCGGGCCATTTCCATCGCCGAAGGCAAAAGAGCTTCCGAGGCAACAATCCGGTGCACCAGCCCGATCCTGAGGGCGTCGACGGCATCGATCGTTTCTCCGGTCAGGACCATATGCATTGCCCGGCTCTGCCCGATTAATCGAGGAAGCCGCTGCGTTCCCCCATTCGAAGGGATCCCCCCACTGCATATCTGGGACATGCCGAAGACGGCCTTTTCGGTACCTATTCTGATGTCACAGGCAAGCGCCAGTTCCAGTCCAAGTTCTATGGCGTCACCTCTGATAGCCGCTATTACAGGCTGTTTAAGCCCGGCAACAGGCTCGGCCAGGGATACATTTACCGTTTCGCCGGAAGAGATCCGATTCGAAGAACCCTGCATGTTCCCGCTGAACAAAAGCACGACAACCCTGATTTCCTCATCCCAAGCGATCTGTTCACACAACTCGGACATATCCGTGGCGCACAGCGCGATTGCCTCTTCATCCGCCGGCAGTTCATTCAGTTCCACGACGATACAAAACCTCTCTTTATGCCAGTTAAGGGTCTTATATTTCCGTTCGTTCACCCGTGCACACTCCTTGAAACGGATTTACGCCCCAGGATTTAACCTGCATTCCGGATGTATGATCCGCAAAAATTCAAAATACATATCATAAGGCCTCGGGCGCAGGATAACTAGCCCGCATTTCTCACAAGGTTCCGGCTGCTTGCTTTTTAAAGAGACTTATACCAATATGTTGCCTCTTTCGGGAATGTTGACAATACCCCACTGTCGTCATAGGTTCATAAGGCCGCTTAAAAGTGTTATGATCGCTCCACCGGCCGGGACGCACAGTTGTTAGCGCCGTCAACACAATCTACGCCGCTTCCGGAGAAGATAGGGACGGAAGCGTAAAGGAGAAACAAATGGATTTCAAAGAATATGCCGATTTCGCCAATAAAAATCAGCCCTGCTACCTCGCGACAGTCGAAGGAGATCAGCCGAGGGTCCGGTGCCTGAGCATGTGGTACGCCGATGAAACAGGATTTTATTTTCAGGCACAAACGGTTAAAGCCATGTGCAGGCAATTGCAGAAAAATCCAAAAATCGAAGTGTATTTCTGCACGAAGGACTTCAGCAAAGCCATGAGGGCTTCCGGCGAGGTTAAATTCATCGACGATCTCGAATTGAAAGCAAAATGCATAAAGGAACGGCCCTTTGTCAAGAATTTCGGCATTACGGAACCGGACAATCCCCTGCTTGCCGTATTCCATCTGTATAAAGGGGAAGCCTATTTCTGGACGATGAAAGACAGCATGAACGAGGACAAAATCCCGAGGGTCAAGTTCTAAGATCGGTCCGGCCGCAACCGGACGCAGCCCCCGGAAGCGCCGATCATCAATGTATCCGATACCGGATTACCGGGAGTAAACAATGGCAGAGAAAACAGGCGGGTATCTGGGGCGCATTCTGCGCGTAGACCTCAGCACAGAAAAAATTACGGCGGAACCGTTGGATAATACCATCCTCCGCAAGTTTATCGGAGGCGCGGGCCTGGGAGCTAAATACCTCTACGACGAAGTGCCTCCTGCTGTGCAGTGGTCCGATCCGGACAACCGGCTGATGTTCTTTTCCGGACCCTTCGGCGGCACACGATATGCGGGATCGGGAATGATCGCCGTCGTCAGCAAGGGTCCAATGACCAACATGGCCGGGTCGTCTCAGGCGAACGGCTTTTTCGGCACTTTCCTGAAATTTTCTGGTTTTGACGGTGTAATTATCCAGGGCATAGCCGAAGAATGGAAATACCTTCGGATTCATGACGGAACGGCGGAACTGTGCGATGCCCGGGACCTGCTCGGCCGGGACACCCTGGAAACAGAAGACATTGTTCGCGAAAAACTCGGTCGCCAGTGCAGTGTCTATGGAATCGGGCCGGCAGGTGAAAACCTTGTCCGCTATGCGGCCATATTCGGCGATCACGGGCATGTAGCGGCCCACAACGGGTTGGGTGCCGTGATGGGATCGAAAAAACTGAAGGCCGTCGCCGTCGAACGGGGCCACCAGAAAATCGAGGTCGCCGATCCCGACCGATACGCCGCGGCAGTAAAGGAATTCGCACGGAACTTCCATAAAATGCAGCATCCCCTGTTCCAGTACGGAACGGCCGATCTCGTCGGGCTGGCAAAAAAGCTCGGCTGGCTGCCGGTCAGGAATTACACCACCAGTGATTTCCCCGAATTCGAAAAGTTCACCGGCGAATCCATCCGCAGAAACTTCAAAACCAAATCCACGCCCTGCTGGGCGTGCCGCAAGGGCCATACCTGCTCGATCCAGATCGAAGAAGGGCCGTTCGCCGGATTCGAGGGAGAGGAGCCGGATTACGAAGGAGTGGCCGCCATGGGATCCCTGATCGGCCAGACGGATCCGGCAACGACCATTTACCTATGCAACCAGGTCGATCGACTGGGCATGGATATCAACGAAAGCGGGTACGTCATTGCCTGGCTCATGGAATGCTATGAGAAAGGATACCTTAAAAAATCCGACCTGGACGGCATGGAAATGAACTGGGGCGACGGCGATGCCGTCCTGAAAATGTTGAAAAAAATCGCGTACCGCGACGGTTGCGGCCGTCTGCTGGCTGAAGGCGTCAAGCGGGCTTCCGAAAAGATCGGAGGGGAGGCCGCCAACTGCGCCGTTTACACGATGAAGGGCGCATCCCCGCGCACGCACGATCACCGTGCCAACTGGCCGGAACTGATCGACACCTGCCTGTCCAATACCGGGACCATTGAAGTAACGGGCGGCGCGCCCAAACCGGAGGAGCTCGGGCTGGAGCCGGTCAAGAATCCCTCCGATCCCGTTGAAGTATCCGGCATGAACGCCAAGCTCAACGGCAAAGGTCAATTCCTGGACAGCCTTCCTCTGTGCCGTTTCTGCATGCAGGATTTCAAATCGCCGATCGAGGCTTTAAATATCATCACCGGCTGGGATATGGACATAGCGGAAGCGATCGATGCCGGGCGGCGTGTGGTCAACCAGTTCCGGGCGTTCAACTTCAGGCACGGATTGACGAAAGAGATGGAGGCGCCGTCCGTTCGTTACGGATCCACACCCACGGACGGCCCGGCGGAAGGCAAAGCCATTATGCCCCAATGGGACGCTTTGCGCAAAAACTACTACGAGCAGATGGGATGGGACCCCGAAACGGGAAAACCCCTGCCCGAAACATTGAAAAAACTGCAACTGGATGATCTGATCCCGGGTTTGACGGACGGATAAGTCCAATCCACACAATAAGGCTCCGGGGGTGCAGGCGAAAAGCGAATGCACTTCCCGATATGGGAACGGTTCCATGAAACATAATCCGCCGGTCCTCCTGTTCCTGCTGCTTCTCTCCGTATCGGCCTGCTCTTCCGAAAAACAGACGATTCAGCTCGTATTCACCGGCGCCCTGCCATCCCACGACAAACTCAGCCGGGTGCTGGAGGAGTGGTGCCGGGACCTGGAGCAGAGGAGTGGAGAAAGACTGAATACAATCTTTTATCCCGGCGGCCTGCTCACTCCCGCACCCCAATTGTATGACTCGGTAACGACAGGTATAGCCGATATCGGATTCGGCCCTGCGGGCGTCACTCCCGGCCGGTTCCCTCTGACGGAAGTCCTGGAATATCCATTAGGCATTAAAAGCGCTTTTATAATGACGCGATTGTCCAACGACTTTTTTCGCACGTTCAAACCGAGAGAATTCGACGATGTAAAGGTGCTTTTTTTCATGAGCGCCAGTCCCGGATTGCTGCATACAAAAAGACCCGTCAGAAGCCTTGAAGATTTGAACGGTATGAAGATCAGGTGCCTCGGCGGGAATGCGTCCAAAGTACTCAAGACCCTGGGTGCTATTCCTATCGTGATATCGACAGGGGACACCTACGATGCATTGAGAAAAGGAATCGTCGATGGTGTGGTGGCGGCATGGGATTCCCTGGAAACTCTCAAATGGGGAGAAGTCCTGCCCTATACGACCGTGAGCAATCATGCGGCAGTCGGAGCACCGGGTTTTGTCGTAATGAACAGGAAGGTCTGGGAAAGTCTTCCATCGGAATTTCAGGAAATCATCGATGCCATGTCCGAAGAATACGCAGAAAAGCTCAGCAGGATCTGGGATGAAAAAGACCGGAGCACCATCAAAAAGTGGGAGGCTAAAAATCATATTTCCATCCATTTGAGCGAGGAAGAGGAAAAAAGATGGGAGGAAACCGTATCTCCACTTTACGAAATATTCGTCAGAGAAAAATCCGCCCGGGGGCTGGACGCGGCCGCCGCCTGGAAGTTCTGCAGGGAATGGGTGCGTAATAACACAATGTAGTCGGCAGTCGGTTGTAGGGGCGAACCTTGTGTTCGCCCT
>CAZPHK010000071.1:0-23102 GCA_964586015.1 uncultured Acidobacteriota bacterium
AGCGGGCATTTGCGGTTGATTGCAGTCCTTTTAGGGCCCCGGGAGATCTGAGATACAATGCCGGAAGAACGAAGTCCAATATTGAGCTCGATCCAGAACATTTTCAGCATACCGGATCTGCGCAACCGGGTGCTGTTCATGCTGGCAATGCTTGCCGTGTATCGGATAGGCGCTTTTGTTCCCACGCCGGGGATAAACCCCGATGCGCTGGACCAGCTGTTTCAGCAGGCAGGCGGCACAATTTTCGGCTTCCTGAACCTGTTCACGGGAGGAGCTCTCAGGAAATTCAGCATCTTTGCTCTGGGAATCATGCCGTACATTACGGCATCGATTATTCTCCAGCTGGCCACGGTCGTTGTTCCCTACCTGGAAAAGCTGTCCAAGGAAGGGGAGCTGGGAAGAAAGAAGATTACCCAATACACCCGGTACCTGACCGTAGTCCTTACGCTGTTCCAGGGATTTATGACGGCCGTAGCGCTCGAGAAAGCGGGTGGGGACAGCCTGCAGATTGTGACCCATCCCGGCTGGGGATTCCGCCTGATGGTGATGATCACCCTGACGACCGGTACCGCCTTCATCATGTGGATCGGGGAACAGATAACCGAACGCGGTATCGGCAACGGCATCAGCCTGATCATTTTTGCCGGAATCGTTGTCAGGCTCCCGGACGGCATTCGGTTTATGTGGGTTCAGTTGAACACGCGCGAATGGAATATATTTGAAGTCATCCTGCTTGTGGCCGTCATGGTGCTGGTGGTCGCCGCTGTCGTGTTTGTGGAGAGAGGACAGAGGAAAATACCCGTGCAGTATGCCAAACGTGTTGTCGGCCGGAAGGTATACGGCGGTCAGGCAACGCACCTTCCCTTGAAGGTGAATTCGGGAGGCGTGATTCCGATTATATTCGCCGCATCCATCATTGCGATTCCCTCCACTCTCGGGTCCCTGTTCGACAACAAATTCATGCACGGCGTGACGGAAGCGCTTCGCCAGGGGATGCCGCTCTATGTGTTGATCTATGCGGCTTCAATCATATTTTTCTGCTTCTTCTACGTCAGCATCATATTTAATCCGAACGAAGTGGCGGACAATATTCGAAAGTACGGGGGGTATATCCCCGGCATCCGTCCCGGACGCAGAACGGCGGAATATATCGATCGCATTCTGAGCCGCCTGACCCTGGCAGGGGCGATTTATCTCGTATTGATATGCCTGCTCCCGGAATTCCTGATTTCCGGTTTCAAGGTGCAGCCTCTTCCGTGGATCGGCCCCTGGCTGGACGACCTGCTGAGCAGTGCAAACATGAGCTGGATTACAACCGGCCTGGGCGTTACGTTCTATTTCGGCGGCACTTCGCTGCTGATTGTTGTCGGTGTGGCCATGGATACGGTCCAGCAGATTGAATCGCAGCTGATTATGCGTCATTATGACGGGTTCCTTAAAAAAGGACGCCTTCGCGGGCGAAGAGGCTAGACGGATTGTTAAAGGCGAATGGAGCGGGTTTAAGCCCATTCGCGGTTCATTACCGGGTATGCGATGAAAAATAACAGACTGGCTATTATAATGTTGGGACCGCCGGGAGCAGGAAAGGGAACCCAGGCGCGCCTGATCAGCGAAAGCTTGAAATTTCCCCACATTTCCACCGGAGACATGCTTCGCGAAGCCTTGAAGAATGAGACGGAGTTGGGGAAAAAGGCGAAAGAATACATGGAATCGGGAGCCCTGGTGCCGGACGAACTCGTGGATGCCATCGTCGACGAGAGGCTGAAACGAGAGGACTGCAGTGAGGGTTTGATTCTGGACGGCTATCCGCGTACGATTTCTCAGGCGGAAGCGCTGCAATCCATATTCCGGAAGGACGGCTCTGCAGTGTTGACGATCGGAGTAGAGGTCGGCGACGACATATTGATAGACCGTCTGTCCTCCCGATGGACCTGTCCCAAGTGCGGCAAAATGTTCAACGCCAAACTGGATCCGTCGAAAGTCGGCGGCACTTGCGACGCATGCGGCGCCGACCTTGTCCAGCGCAAGGACGACACCAGGGAAGTTATTGCCGAGAGGCTGCAGGTGTATCATAAAGCGACGCGGCCGCTGATACAGTATTACCGGGATAAGAATTTATATTTCGGAGTCGATGGGGATCAACCCATCGAAACGATCCGCGAAGAAATTATGAATCGAATTAAGGGTGACGAATAGCGGGATACGCCTGATGTTTACCGGTCATTCTTAATTCCCATGACGATGCCGGTTCGAACCTATGCCTAAAGAGGATGCCATTGAAGTAGTCGGAACGGTAGTGGAAACGCTGCCAAATGCCATGTTCCGGGTGGAACTGGAAAACAAGCACATGGTCCTGGCTCATGTTTCCGGGAAAATGCGCAAGAATTTCATTCGTATCCTGCCGGGCGATAAGATTCTGGTCGAACTGTCACCCTATGATTTGACGCGGGGACGCATCGTTTATAGATATAAGTAGGCAGTCAGTAGTAAGCAGTGGGCAGTACGGCACTGCAAATAGAAAAGGGCATTTTTATATAGGAGGAAGCGGTAATCAGATATAAAAGGCATAAGTCAGTTTTCGGGAAATGCACCCAAATTAATACTGCTGACTGCCTACTGCTTACTGCCAACTGGTTATGAAAGTAAGAGCGTCGGTTAAAAAGTTTTGCTCCAAGTGTAAGATTGTGCGCCGTAAAAGGGTGGTCCAGGTGCGTTGCACCAATCCCAAGCACAAACAACGCCAGGGATAGAGGGAGGTAGGAATTGGCTAGAATTGCAGGAGTGGACCTGCCGCTGAATAAGAAAATTCGGATAGGGTTGACTTACATTTATGGCATCGGGCACAGCCGGGCCGCAAAAATTTGCGAAGAAGCCCAGATAGATTCCTCGACGAAAGTAAAAGACCTGACTGAAGAAGAAACGGTGCGCGTTCGGAATATAATCCAGCGGGATGGAATGGTTGAGGGGGACCTGCGCAAAGCGGTTTCCATGGATATTAAACGTCTTATGGAGATAGGTTCGTATAGAGGATTGCGGCACCGCCGCGGACTTCCCGCGCGGGGACAGCGTACTCATACGAACGCCCGGACTCGCAAGGGACCGCGACGAGTCATCGGCAAAAAGTAGAAAGGCTTGCTGGAGTCATTTATGGCAGAAAAACAGAAGAAAAAAACGGTCAAGCGAAAATCGGCAAAAAAACGGGAGAAGCTCAATATACCGGCCGGGATGGCGCATATCCTCGCGACCTTTAATAATACAATTATCAGCATCACGGATCTTGAGGGAAACCTGCTGGCGACATCCAGCTCCGGCGCGGTCGGATTCAAGGGATCCAGAAAAGGTACGCCCTATGCCGCGCAACAGGCCGCCGCTATCGTAGCCAATACGGCCAAGGAATACGGCATGCGTACCGTACATGTTCGGTTAAAAGGGCCCGGGGCAGGACGTGAATCGGCTATTCGAGCTCTTCAAAACGCGGGACTGGAAGTTAAGGCGATTCGGGATATCACTCCAATCCCCCACAACGGTTGTCGGCCGCCCAAACGACGCAGAGTGTGAATACAATTTAGAAAAGGAGTAACACGTTGGCTAGATACCGTGACGCGAAATGTCGGCTTTGCCGGCGGGAAGGACAGAAGCTTTTCCTCAAGGGGGACCGTTGCTACAGAGACTCCTGTGCCGTGGAAAAACGCAATTTCCCTCCCGGACAACACGGCCGCGGCCATCGCCCCAAGACGGTTGGATACGGCGTTCAGTTGCGCGAAAAGCAGAAAGTCCGTCGTATTTACGGGGTGCTGGAAAAGCAGTTTTCCAATTATTTCAGTAAAGCGGAGAAAAAGAAGGGAATCACGGGTGAAACCCTGCTGATCATGCTGGAATGCCGGATTGACAGCGTAGTGTGCCGTCTTGGATTCGCTCCATCGCGTGATAAAGCCCGGCAATTGGTTGCCCACGGCCATGTTCTCGTAAATGGACGCAAGGTGAATATCCCGTCTGCCCAGATCAAGGCGGGGGATGTTATTACATTGCGGGAAAAAACCATGAAGAATCAGCAGGTGCTGGATTCGGTCGGTTCCGTCGGGGGGCGGGGCGGATTGCCTGCCTGGCTCGAACTGGATGCCGAAGGGCTGAAAGGGACGGTTTTGGCTTTGCCCAAACGCGAAGATATTCTGATGCCCATTGATGAGCAACTTATCGTGGAACTCTACTCGAAATAAAGAGCGAGATGAGGTAAGGGGAAAAATATGACTAGAGCTTTTCAGAAGCCTAAGAGGCTGATCTGCGATCTTGAAACCCTGAGTCCGACTTACGGCCACTTCTTTGCTCAGCCCTTTGAAAGAGGTTTCGGTACGACGATCGGGAATGCGTTGCGCCGGGTCCTGCTGTCTTCTATTGAAGGAGCGGCAATTACGGCAGTAAAGATCGAGGGGGTTCTTCACGAATTCACTCCGATACCCAATGTGACGGAGGATGCCGCCAATATCATAATGAACCTGAAGCAGGTTCCTCTTAAGATAAATGTCGACCATGCGAAGACGATCTATCTCGAGGCGAATCAGCCGGGCGAAGTGACCTCCGGAAGCATCACGTCCGATCCCGACGTCGAGGTTCTCGATCCCAACATTCATATTGCCACCGTTGGTGAAGGGGGCGAGCTGAAGATTGAGATGCGCGTCAAGAAAGGGCGCGGATATGTGCAGGCGGATGAGAACTTCGAGGAAGACCTGCCTCTCGGCTATATTCCCCTCGACAGCGTTCATTCGCCGATTAAGCGGGTGAATTATGCCGTGGAAGCCGCGAGACTGGGCCAGACGACGGACTATGACAAGCTTGTCCTGGATGTCTGGACGAACGGCTGCATTTCTCCCCAGGACGCTATCGCTCAGGCTTCAAAGATCGTTAAAGATCACATGTTCATCTTCATCAATTTCGAGGAGATGCCGGAAGAAGAAGAGGAAGAGGTCGATCGTGAATCCGAGCGGATGTACGAGAATTTGAAGCGCTCCGTTGAGGAACTGGAGCTGTCCGTACGGTCTTACAACTGCCTGAAAAATGCCGATATCAAGACCATCGGCGAACTTGTCGTGAAGACCGAAGCGGAAATGCTCAAGACAAAGAACTTCGGACGAAAATCCTTGAATGAAATTAAAGAAATACTTTCCGAAATGGGCCTGTCGTTCGGCATGAAGCTCGATCCCGAGGGCAGGCCGGTTCCTACTGCCAAAATGGAGTAGGCCCAAAAGACTGAGTCGGCTAAATCTTTTGAGTGGGAAGGGCCGCTGACGTAGACGGAGATTGGATTCATGAGACATCGGGTTGCTGGAAAAAAATTGGGACGCACTACCGCTCATCGGATGATGATGTTCCGGAACATGGTCACTTCACTCCTGGACAAGGAGCGCATCCGGACGACGCTGGAACGCGCCAAAGCGGTTCGCCCCATTGCGGAACGTATGATCACGCTGGGCAAGCGTGAAACCCTCCATGCGCGCCGTCAGGCCTTGGCTTTCGTAAAGGATCCGGCGGTTGTTTCCAAACTTTTTGATACGATTGCTCCGCGATTCTCCCAAAGACCAGGAGGATACACCAGGATTATCCGGCTGGGCTTTAGAGATGGAGATGGAGCCCAGATGGCCATTATTGAGTTGATCGGAAGCGAATTCAAATCCTCCAAGAAAGAAAAGAAGGGATCGAAGAAAAGTTCAAAGGAGACCGCTGCCGAAGACGAAAAGAAGGAAGCGTAACCGTCGTAATGAAGAACAGCCTGAAACAGGAGAATCCCCCGAAATCCATAGATTTCGGTAAGGTTCCAAGCGCCAAATTACCCACTCAACTAGGAGATTTCATTATCTACGGCTTCCAGGATCCGGAGTCCGGAGAGGAAGCCGTCGCCCTTGTATCCGGAAATCCGAATCCGGATACCACGACGCTGGTGCGCATCCATTCCCAGTGCCTGACAGGGGATGTTTTCTCCTCAAAGCGCTGCGACTGCGGCGACCAGCTCATAGCCGCCATGGATCTCATCGCGAAAGCCGAAAGCGGCGTCCTTGTCTACCAGCAGAAAGAGGGCCGCGGCATCGGTCTGGTCAATAAAATACACGCGTACGAACTCCAGGACGAGGGCTTCGATACCGTGGCCGCAAACAAGGAACTCGGTTTTGAAGCGGATCTCAGGGATTACCGCCTGCCCGCCGAGATTCTGAAGTACCTTGGCGCCACGCGCATACACCTTTTGTCGAACAACCCCGAAAAAGTCCAGGGTTTGGAGCAGGAGGGAATTCTTGTTGAAAAGCGCGTCCCCCTTGAAATCGACCCGCACTCCTTCAGCGAAGACTATCTCAGAATTAAAAAAGAAAAACTCGGGCACATCCTTGACAAAGTCTGAAAGCAGCCGGCGATCCGCAGCCGGCAGCCTGCAGTAAAAATCCAATTACAATCGGTAATGCCGGGGGTAATTCTGGAATTCGCATGTCCCGGGAGCGCCGCCGTCCCGCCGGCGAATCAATGGGTGTCCGCCTTTATTTGATGCCGAATCGCCGTATAGGTACCCGTACGTACGGTGGTGTGACAGGGACAGCGGGGTGACCGCCTACCTATTTCGATCTATAAGCAGGGCTGCCTGGAGATGTGAAAAGGGCGAACATCGACTTGTCCGCCGACTTGTCCGGCGTAGCTCGACCGAAGCTTCGCTTCGGCTGGAGCGAAGCCGGAAGCCCGTAGGGCGAAGGTGGAAGGTTCGCCCCTACGCGCTTTATTTTCGGAACAGAATCGGATTAGGGTTTTATGGTGAGGCTGATGTCGTCGTCGGTATCGAAGCGAAGGTCCGGTCCGGCCGAAGTGACCTTGATGGAATCGGCTCCTGTAGTTTCCGCTCGCAGGGGATCGCGCCAGGAATCAAGCCGTATCAGTTTCTTCATATACTTGGGGGCCAGGATGTCCGAAAGGCCCACGTAGTCCTCGAACTCCGGCATCTTTCCCGTATCTTTGCGATATTCCCTGACGGAGACGGCGACCTGCTCCAGCAGCAGGCGCGTCTGTTCCGCCTTGACCTGTGACAGGGCGGTTGCCAGGTCTTCCACCTTTTCCCACTGATCGTTCCCGATGCGGATTTCACGGACTTCCCATTCGTTGTCGACTTTCTGAAGGAGGAAAGCGGTTTTGACGCGGGATTCGACAACAACGGACGAACCGGTTATCTGGGTGATGTGAACAATATCGATATCGTCCTTTTCCAGGATCCGTTGAGGCGGAGCGATAATGGCATCCCGCACGGTATTAACGCTAATTTTGCGGCTGCTGCATCCGGTCAGGAAAATCAACAGTGTGATTAAAAGGATTTTGAATCGCATCCGCTCATTTATAGCAGATGAAAACCGTAGATTAAAGATTGAAGATTGAAAATTGAAGATTGAATTGACTGGATGCGCTTAAATGTCATTTTCCAGGGCAGCCTAATTTTGAGGATGAAGTATTATTGAAGGATACGGTTTTTCATACTCTCATATCTTCAATACTGCTCAATTGGCCCATCAGATATTGAATTAAAACCAGTTTAACTGCCAATCTTCAATCTTTAATTTTCAATCTTCAATCTATAATACGTTTATGACCGGAATGGATGAATCAGTCGAAAGCCTGGAGGGAATCGGCCCGCAGCGAAGGGAGGCGCTTGCGGCCTGCGGAGTCCGTACCATTGGCGACCTGCTCGGACACATCCCTTTCCGGTATGAAGACCGGAGCCGGTTTCACCCCATATCTTCCGTCAAAGACAACGAATGGGTGCTGGTATGCGGCGAAGTGTGCCGCGCCGGCGGTTTCAGAACGCGGCGTCGGGGATTTTCCATCTTTGAAATACTGGTGCGGGACGGCAGGGGCGGCATAAGGGCAAAATTTTTTAATCAGCCCTATGCCGGACGCCTGTATCCCGTCGGTACCCGACTGGTCCTGTACGGGCAGGTAAAAAAGGACGCCTATTCGAAAGGAGCCCTGGTACTCATTAATCCTGAATGCGAAGTGCTGGACGGGAACAAGGACCCTTCATCAATCCATTCCGGTCGCATAGTCCCAATCTATCGTAAACTGGGAGGGCTTCAGGGGAAAGTGCTCCGCAAAATCATGTACGCGGCGGTTTCCCATGCTCCCCAGGAAATTCCCGATGCCATTCCCGCCTATCTTTGCAAACAACTGCGTTTGCCCTCCAAGGCGAATGCTCTGAAGCAGCTGCATTTTCCAAAGCTGAGAGGCGGCGGCGGGAAAGCTCGCGAGGAAGAACTGAACCGGCTCAATGCCGGCATTTCTCCGGAGCACAAAAGGTTTATCTTCGAGGAGCTGTTCGAATTTCAGGCCGGCATCCGTATGGTGCGGCAGCACCGTTCGAGATACAGAAAAGACCGGAAATTCCGGCTTGATGAAAGCGTACGCGCGGCTATTAAAAAGATACTTCCCTTTCATCCGACGGAGGCGCAAAAGAGAGCGCTCAAGGAGATAGCGGATGACCTGCGTTCCCCTCATCCCATGAGCCGGCTGCTGCAGGGGGATGTCGGTTCGGGCAAAACAATTGTTGCGGCGCAGGCCGCGGTCATTGCCGTGGAAAACGGCTGCCAGGCGGCTATAATGGCTCCTACCGAGATCCTGGCCGAACAGCACTATTTTTATATGCGGCGTCTTTTCAAGCCATTAGGATACGGTATCGATCTGCTGAAAGGCAGCCTGCCGGTGAAGGAAAAAAAGCAGATACTGCAGCGGATTAAGAGCGGGGAAACGCGTATAGCCATCGGAACCCATGCGCTGATTCAGGATAAGGTAGTGTTTGACAACCTGTCTCTTGTTATTGTCGACGAGCAGCATCGCTTCGGAGTAGTCCAGCGGAACACCCTCCGAAGCAAAGGAAATCGTCCGGATGTGCTGGTAATGACGGCTACGCCCATTCCGCGCTCCCTGGCTCTGACGTTGTACGGCGACCTGGATGTTTCCGTGATTGATGAGATGCCGCCGGGAAGGCAGCCCATCAAAACCGTCTGGTTCGAGGAGGACGAGCGGTCCGGAATTTTTGATGAAATCCGGCGAACCGTCGACGCCGGATTCCAGGCGTATATTGTATATCCTCTTGTAGAGGAGTCCGAGAAATCGGACCTGAGAGCCGCGATTGAAACGGCGCGCCGGCTGGAGACAAAGATTTTCCCCGATCTTCGGATCGGGCTCCTTCACGGCAGGATGAAAGGTCCGGAGAAAGAGGCCGTGATGCGGGATTTCTCCTCCGGAAAAACCCAGGTGCTGGTTTCGACGACGGTTATTGAAGTGGGTGTGGATGTAGCGAATGCCACGCTCATGATCGTCGAACATGCGGAAAGATTCGGCCTCGCTCAACTGCACCAGTTGAGGGGGCGGGTTGGCCGGGGTTCCGCACAATCGACCTGCATCCTGGTCGGGAAAGCGGGCGACAGTCCGGATGTGCGGCGCCGCATGGATATCATGTGTGAAACCAACGACGGCTTTCGAATCGCCGAGGTGGATCTGGAGCTGCGGGGGCCTGGGGAGATGATGGGAACGAGGCAGTCGGGCGTCCCTTTGTTCCGGTACGCGGATATTGTCCGGGACCGGCGCGCATTGGAAATTGCATCCATCGAAGCGGATCGCTTTCTCCAGCTTCTTCGAATTCGTCCTGACCGGGAATCCCGCAGATCGGCGGAGTTGATCCGGCAGCAGTGGATAGATCGTTTCGGAGCGGCTCTGTCCGGTTAATCGGAACCGCTCCGGAAATCCTGGGACCTTGAACGATGAACGTTGAACGGTAAAGCCAGGTTGCCCGTCATGTGCGGGATATCTAAAAAACCCGCCGCATGGATGCGGGCGCTTGAAGGATCATTTTTTATGAGAGTCATATCCGGCAGGTATCGTGGAAGACGGCTGAGAGGTCCTAGGGGAATGGATCTGCGCCCCACGGGAGACCGTTTAAAGGAAACGCTTTTCAATATCCTGAATCCCCGGATTTCAGGCGCGACAGTATTCGATATATTCTCAGGTACCGGCGCCATCGGTATCGAGGCACTGAGCCGCGGAGCAGGCAGGGTCGTATTCGTCGAACGGGATCCCGATGCCGACATGCTTATCCGGCAGAATCTTCAGACCTGCGGCGCGGAGGAAAATTTTCTTGTCATCCGGGATGATGTTTTTAAAACCCTGCGGTCCCTGCCCCGCATGGGAATGGCCGCGGATATCATTTTTTTCGATCCGCCCTACGACTGGAAGCACTACACCGACCTTCTGGAGCTGGTGTTTAAGCCCGGGCTTGCTTTATCCCATACATGTGTGGTGATCGAGCACGGTCGCAAAGCCGTCCTCCCTGAATCAGGAGAGGGATACGGCAGGTACCGCACTGTTCGCCAGGGCGATAATTGCCTCAGCTTCTACAAAAAACAGGAACAGGATTTTTCTGCCGGTGATCCCTCTGAAGAAACGTTATAGCGGAAAAAATATCCTATTATATGAACGTGCTAACGTACTAACGTCTAACGTGTGAACGTGAGCCGACGGGGTTCGTTTTCTGATGGGCCGGAAATTGATGGGCTATTGATAAGGGTTACTGATATTTACTATATGTTGAACATTGGATGTGGAACTTTAAACGTCCAACGTTGAACGTCGAACATGGAACGGACGTGAGGACATAAAACCGTTCCATTTTCTTACGTTCCCACGGGGCTTTATTTTCCCTCGTCCAAACGCATTACAACAATGTATCGCTATCGGTCCGTCAGAAACCGAATTCCATCACCTCACATTCGCACGTTAGCACGTTCCCACGAAGCTTTATTTTTTCATCCAAACGCACCACAACAATGTATCGCTATCGGTCCGTCAGAAACCGAATTCCATCACCTCACATTCGCACGTTAGCACGTTCCCACGAAGCTTTATTTTTTCATCCAAACGCACCACAACAATGTATCGCTATCGGTCCGCCATAAAGCGAATCCCATCACCCCTCGTTAGCACGTTAGCACGTTAGTACGTTAGCACGTTTAGTAGAAGCAATGCCCGTAACCGCCAGTTACATATTTTCGTGTTTCAACCACTATTCGTTTTCCAGAGACCGTTCCAGGAACCGGCGCATCCTCTCAAGTCCTTTCTTGTGGCGGTGCCTGAGAGTCGAATAGGGAATGTTATGAATCGATCCGACATTCCTTAGCGACAATCCGTCCGCTTCCAGAATCGTAATCCGGATGGCTTCCTCCTGTTTTTCCGGGAGTTGCCCCAGCCCCTTGTCGAGAAGCTTAAGCATTCTGTTCTTTCTGTGATTTTCCTCTTTTTCCACCATGCCGCTGTCGGGACTGTATGTATTGTCATGCAGTAGAATGGATTCCTGTATCGGGGTATTTCTTCTGCGGTCCCTTTTCCTGTTGTTGTACACTTCAAATGCCGTATTGCCGATCGCGCGCCCCAGGTACATCCTGACATCTTCCTCGGACGGGAAGGACCTGTTGCGGGTCAATACGCGTCGAACCGCCTCCTGGAGAACATCCTCGGCGTCCGCCTCGTCTCTTAATATTCCCACAATGAATTGGAGCCACTTGCCGCCGTTATTCTCGATGACCGTTTCCAGCGCTCCATGCAGAGTGACTTTTTCAGATTTGTCCGTATGCATATTTTTTCGCTCAAAGATGGTTGGAATGGTTAGTGAAAGAAAGCGCCTCAAAACGAAGGCTCAATGAGGACCCCTTTTTGAGGATTTCCCCCGAGAGGGAATGCCTGCAGGACACTCCTAATGTTTCACGGGGCGCTTTTCTATTTCAGGGAATCGAACCGTGGGTGCCGTCAAGGATTCGAAATCGACCGATTATGATGTGAGCCTTCTCAGGAAGGAGCTGCTGCGTGCGCTTGAAACCGCCAGAAGCCGATTGGCAATCGCCATCGCGGAAGAATCGAAATCCACACCGTGGCATCTAAGGCGACAATATTTGGACACGGCCGATCATACGCGGCGGTTTGTCGTGAGGCTGCGCAACAGAGAAAATCATGACGGATTTTGTATGAAGAACTGGGTATCGGCGCTGGAAGCGCTCAGGGAAATTCCTGTAAAAGACGGCGCCCGCCCCCTTTGCAGCCGCCTGCGCAGTATTGTGTCCGCGCTTGAATAAATACGGTTCACGTCTCCGCCTGATTTCTACGTTAACTTTATTGCGTCGGCTCGCCGGGCGAAGCAGCGGGAATCCTGCGAGAAATGCGGGCTCGCACCCGACTGGCACTTGCATTTACCGTCGACTTACTCCTATAATCCGACTTTATTTATTGGTTTTAATTATGTTTACGAGAGCAGTCTATCCCGGATCCTTCGACCCCGTTACCAACGGCCACATCGATCTCATTCAGAGAAGTTCAGCGCTCTTTGACGAGGTCGTGGTAGCTGTTCTCCGGAACACGGAAAAGACCCCTCTTTTTTCCAGTGAAGAACGGGCGGAAATGTTGGAACTGGTTGTGCGGGATCTTAAAAATGTTACAGTGACCTCTTTTGCCGGATTGCTGGTTGATTTCGTCGCTGAAATCCAGGCTTCTGTAATTATCCGGGGAATACGGGCCATATCCGACTACGAATATGAGTTGCAGATGGCTTTGATGAACCGTCGCCTCTCCAATACCATTGAGACGGTATTCATGCTGCCTGCTGAAGCGTATTCCTACCTGAGTTCCAAGCTTGTCAAGGAGATCGCTCATCTCGGCGGCTCGATACACGGATTGGTTCCTGAAGACGTGGTAAGGCGCCTTGACGAAAAGTTTCGGATGAAATAAGGGAGATTCCCTTCAGCCTGAATTTCTCACCTCCGGGAATATTCTACAAAATTACTGGTGGATATTCCGGCAGGCGCGAAATAGGGCCGGATCACAGCAGAGGCGGTTTGCTTGAAACATAGTCCTTCCGGTTTGCCGAATTCATGCCGCAGATTCATTGGGCCCGGTATCGTCCTTTTGCTGCTGGTTTCAGTTCTCGTCATTTCGGTCTACCGGTCCCGCGGGCTGAATCGCGCAGTAGACGAAGCGCCGAACGGTTCTCCTCCTGCTTTGTCTCCTGTTGTCAATCCCGAGACTTTTCGGAAGATTGAAGGGATTTTCAAGCCGGATCAGACGGTTTCCGAAGTGTTGACGGATCAGGGGATCTCGGGCCGGCTGGTGCAGCAGATCATCGATTGCGCGCGTCCGAATTACAACCTTGCCAAAGTAAAGGCCGATAATTCCTACCACCTCCGCTTCGACGGACAGGACCGATTCCACGATTTCAGTTACACAATCGACTCCGAACGCTATCTCACCGTTTATCGTGACGAGGATCAGGACTGCCTTGTTTCCGTGGTCAAAAATTTCCCGTTTGAAATCCGTGTGGAGGAGATCTCGGGAGTCATAGAATCCTCTCTGTTCGAAACTATCGCCGGTATGGGAGAAAAGGATCAGCTCGCGTGGGATCTTGAAGATATTTTCAGTTCGGATATAGATTTCCTGATAGATATTCGTAAAGGGGACTCTTTTAAAGCTATTGTCGAAAAGAAGTACCTGGATGGCGAGCTTTCCAAGTACGGCGATGTTCTGGCCGCCTCCTTCACGAATGCAGGGAAAAATATCCTGGGATTCCGTTTTGAGGACAAAAACGGCAAGCCGGCCTATTATGATCCTGAAGGGAAAGCTCTGAAGAAATCTTTTCTCAAATCGCCTTTAAAGTACACACGGATCAGTTCCAGGTTTTCCCTTGCGCGCAGGCACCCTATAACAAAGAAAGTTCAACCGCACCTCGGAGTCGATTACGCGGCTCCGGTGGGAACTCCGGTTCGGGCTGTCGGGAGCGGAATGGTCGCCGCTACAGGGAAAGACGGGGCAAACGGCAGATTTGTAAGGCTGCGCCATCCCCGGGGCTATGAAACCATGTACCTCCATCTGTCCGGAATCGCCGTTAAAAGCGGTGCGCGCGTCAGCCAGGGGGATGTAATCGGGTATGTCGGGTCCTCAGGACTTTCCACGGGACCGCACCTTGATTTTAGAATTAAAAGGAACGGCAAGGCCCTGAATCCGTTGAGGCTGATATTCCCTCCGGGAGATCCCGTGCCGCCTGAAAAATTCGAACAGTTCGTACAGGTTCGGGACTCGTGGATGGCAAAGCTTTTTTCCGAGTAACGGCAGACAGACAGTAGGGAGGAAAGGATCATCCCTGTCTTTTCCTTTGAAACCCTGCCTGCCTCCATAAGAAAGGCTTTATATCTTGAAAGAGAGGAAAACTGTGATCACACGCTATTGCGTCAGGCTTGTTCCCGTCGTCGTCCTGGTGCTCTTTTCCGTTCTGCAGGTGAGGGCGGCCGACTTCACCTTTTATGCAGGGGGCGTCAAGCCCGGATCGATCGAGTATCACGGCGAGGAAGTGTCCCTGGAAGGCGGCCCCATGTTCGGTTTCCGGGTGAGCACCAACATCGTTCCTTCTTTCGGGCTGGAACATACCTTCGCTTTCAGTTCGGATTTCCTGTTCCCGAAAAATGTTGAAGGACCCACGGATGCCAAAGGAATTGTCTATAACAGCAACCTGATCGTCAGCATCCCGTTGTTTAAGGTCGAACCCTACCTGACGGCGGGCTTGGGGCTTGTACACCAGTACGGCAGTCCCGATCTTCCGGTGGGGACGGAGCCCGCTCTCAATTACGGCGGCGGCTTGAAGTTTCGCAATGTCAAGGGGCGGTTCGGTCTTCGGTTCGACGTACGCGGCTACAGGGTAGGCTTCGTTACCAACAGTATGAACATGCTTGAGATGTCGGGCGGCATCATGATCTCGACGGATTGAAGATTAAAGAATCCTGAGTCTGGGGATCCTGTCCCCCTGACTCCTTTCTTCTGACTTCTGGCTTCTGAATTCTTTCCTGATCCATATGGGCGCCGGAATCCTAACTGAATAACTGTTTATTCCAGGGACCGGATATGAAGGCTGTCATTATTGCAAATCCCAAAGCCGGCGGGGGGAGCGCATACAATGCCGTGCGCCGCCGTCTTCGCGATTGGAAGTACGAGAATTGGGAATTTGAGATCCTGGAAACCGGTCGCCGGAACCACGCGGGAGAGATGGCGCTGGCACTGGCTGAAAATCCCCCGGATCTGCTCGCCGTATGCGGCGGGGACGGGACCGTCAATGAAGTCGCTTCCTTCATACCTTCACCTCCTTTCCCGGTCGCCGTTCTTCCCGCAGGCACGGCCAATGTAATTGCCCGGGAATTAAAATTGCCTTTAAATCCCGTTCGGGCTCTCGATGTCGGTCTCAGACGATCCGTTCGCATGGTCGATCTCGGCGAGTTGGGACCGGGCGCGAGGCGCCGGTTTGTTTTTGCGGCGGGAATCGGTTTTGACGCCCATGTAGCGGCCGGTGTGAAGCCCGCATGGAAAGAGAAACTTGGAATGGGGGCCTACGCATTGGAGATTCTCAGGGGCCTTCGGGCTTACTCATTCAGGGAATTTCAGGTGGTTGCCGATGATCGGACTTATACGGCAACCAGTTGCCTCGCAGCCAATGCAAAAAGCTACGGCGGGGGATTTCTTTTCTGCCCGCAGGCCGAAATGCAGGACGGTCTCCTGGACATTCTCATAATACAGGGGAAAAGCCGGATTAAACTTGCCCGTTTTCTTCTTAGCGCCCTTTTGGGCCGCGCGGAAAGGAACGATTGGACCCGTCGGATTCGAGCCGGAAGCTTGGCCGTTGAAGGGCCGGCGGGCATCCCGGTTCAGGCTGATGGAGAACCGGCCGGCGAATTACCGCTGGAAATCAGCCTGATTCCCTCCACATTTCCTTTAGTCGTCCCGTAGTACAAATACTTCACCGCAGAGACGCAGAGAATATATTCAAATCTCCGCGAACCTCAGCGTTCTCTGCGTCCCCGCGGTGTGCTTTTGAATATTATGTGTATAACGGAAGGCTTGGGAAAACACTGCTGCGGGCGTAAAATAGTGCGTTATTTGTTAATAATTTGTCCTTCCGGGTTTCCTCAGGCGGGGAATACCGGGGCAAATACAAGTTTTTAGTGGGCAATGTTTAAGATCGCAATTGTCGGGCGGCCGAATGTCGGGAAATCCACTCTTTTCAACCGCCTGTGCCGGGTCCGCAAATCAATCGTCGGCGACGAGCCGGGAATTACACGGGATAGAATCTACGGTTCCATCCGCTGGAACAATTGTTCCGTGGAAGTCCTGGATACCGGGGGGATGATACCGGACACGCACGACATTATCCCGGCGCGAATCCTGAACCAGGTGGAAAAGGCGATTGCCGAATCCCATCTGGTGCTTATGGTTGTGGACGGGCGTGCAGGGATCACGCCCCTGGACGAGCAGCTGCTTCCCATGCTGCGCCGGACCGGCAAACCGGTCTGGACGATTGTCAACAAGATCGATGCTCCCGCCCTGGAAACGCATGCGGCTGCATTCTATGAATTCGGAACGGATGCGGTTTATCCCGTATCGGCCGAACACGGCCGCGGCACCGCGGAACTTCTGGATGCGATCGCCGAAAAGGCCGGGGCACATTCCCCGGAAGCGAAGGAAAAGGCGGAAGAATCGGAGGAGGACGAGATACGAATTGCCGTCGTGGGGCGGCCGAATGTCGGGAAATCCTCCCTCGTAAACCGCATGCTGGGATTCGAACGTTCCATCGTAACGGATATACCCGGGACGACGCGCGATTCCGTGGATACGCTGCTCGTTCGCGAAGGATTCCGGTACCGCATCATCGATACCGCCGGTATCCGGAGAAAGGGCAAAGTGGCGCAGGACCGCACGGAAAAGGTTAGCGTTATTATGGCACAAAAAAGCCTGGAGCGCGCCGATGTAGCTCTTCTGATTCTGGACGCCGAAGAGGGGGTCACAAAGCTGGATGCCGGCGTCGGAGGGCAGGCCAACGAGTCCGGCTGTTCCGTTATCGTTGTCTTCAACAAGTGGGACAAGGTGGAGAAGGTCCCGACGGCGCTTCAGGAATACACCGGAAGCGTGCACCGGCGAATGAAATACCTCGCCTACGCGCCTGTCATAACCGTTTCGGCGCTGACCGGGCAGCGTGTGTCCAAGCTTTTCGCGATGATACGCAATGCAAAAGAGGCCAGGCATGTGCGGGTCCCGACCGGCACCCTTAATAATATTTTTGTGCCGGACATGGCGGAGAAATTCAAGGCGCACGATCCCAATCATAAACTGGGGATACGCTATATTACCCAGGCCGGAACGGATCCCCCGACCTTTGTAGTTTTTACCCAGGGGCGGGGCCGGCTCCATTTTTCCACTGAAAGGTATCTGGTGAACCGCCTCAGGGATAAGTTCGGCTTTTACGCTACGCCGATCCGAATCCGGCAGCGCCGGAAGCCGCGGACTAAATAGCCGCTTGCGGGTTATATCAAGAATCCATTATGAAGAATCGTAAACTCGGGGTATAAAAGGATTGAGGATTGAAAATTAAAGATTAAAGATTAAGATGAAAAACAGCCGGAAACTCCTTCATTGTTATGAATAAAGACGAGATCAGCAGAAGGGTGTATGAAGCGCACGGGGGATTGGCTTACGCGGATGCCCGGAAGATTGTGGATCTGATACTGGATATTATCAAGGGAAGATTGTCGCGTGGTGAAAAAGTCCTGCTCAGCGGTTTCGGCTGCTTTACCGTACAACGGCGAAAGGACAAAAAAGGAGTGAATCCCCAGACGGGGCAATCCATCATCATCCCCGGCAGGAATACCGTAAAATTCAAACCGTCAAAATATTTGAAATCGGTTTAGCGTCTATGCAGTTCGTTCCAAAGAAGCTCTACTACAAAATCAGGGAAGTGAGTGAGATTGTCGGCGTTGAGGCGCACGTTCTGCGTTTCTGGGAAAGTGAATTCCCTTCTCTGAATCCCCCTAAAAGCAAAACCGGCCAGAGAACCTACCGCCCGAAAGATATCGAGCTGTTGCTCAGGATCCGGAGCCTCTTGTACGAGGAGGGCTACACTATCGCCGGAGCGCGGAAACGGCTGGATTCAACCGCACCGGCGGCGGCTTCCAAAGCCGTTGCCACGGCAGCCCGGTCCCGCGGCGGTCAAAAAAAGGCGAAGCCGGAAAAAACAACAGCTGCAAAGTCGGATCGCCTGGATAAAGTAAAGTCGGAACTGGAGAACATATTGACTTTACTGGATCGTGGATGATACCGTTGAACTGCGGTCGGGACGTAGCGCAGCCTGGTAGCGCACACGCTTGGGGTGCGTGTGGTCGGTGGTTCAAATCCACTCGTCCCGACCATTTATTTTTTTATTGTGACTCATATTCTACTCACCAACGACGACGGGATTGAAGCCGAGGGGCTGAAGACCCTGGAAAAGGTTCTCAGCGACATGGCCCATCTTGTAATTGTAGCCCCCGATCGGGAGCGCAGCGCCGTAAGTCACGGCCTGACGATACATTCCCCGCTTGAAATCAAGGAGCTCGGTCCTGACCGGTATATTCTCAACGGTACGCCGGCGGATTGTATTATCTATGCGATTCAACACCTGTTTAATGTATTTCCGGAAATGGTGATTTCCGGGATTAATCATGGGGCCAATCTCGGGGACGATATCATGTATTCCGGAACCGTCGCGGCCGCCCGCGAGGCGGCCCGCCATGGAATCCCTTCCATAGCCTTATCACAGGCGTACGACGATCGTCCCATCCAGTTCAAGGAAAGCTCGGCATTTGCCCGGGAACTGGTTTCCACGCTGCTGCAGCAGGAACTCAGCGGCGAGTTCTGCCTGAACGTGAATTTCCCCGTACGCAAAATTCGGGGAACGAAAATCACCCGGCAGGGCTGCGCGCAGCATATCCCGCACTTCAATTCCCTGGACAGAAATCCGGAATACAACCTGTTGCCTCAAAGCCCGGAAGAGTCCGGACGGACCGATTTGTGGACGGACCGCAAGGCGGTCATCAATCAATACGTGTCGATTACGCCCATGCAGCGCGACCAGACCGACTATCAGGCTGCCGGGGCGCTCGAGAGTACGATTGAAAAGCTGAAAATCAAAATCTGATTCCAAATCACACGGGGCTTTCCCGAATACTCTTTTTATTGATGCGGATCGATCGAAAGTGCCTTGATTGACGTCTTGAATTGCGCTAGCATTCTAAGTTTCCGGCCCGATCCCGCCGCTGCAGTACTTAGCCGGCGAGGCTTACGGGCATATGGCGGGGCGTGGCGCAGTTTGGTAGCGCGTACGGTTCGGGACCGTAAGGTCGGAGGTTCAAATCCTCTCGCCCCGACCAGCCTTCGCCAAGGCTTCGGCCTTCGCTTTCAGCTACGGCCGACCGGTCGGCCGGCAAGCCGGAGTCTTGGCGAAGGCTGCCCGGCGCAGCCATAGCCCCTTTTATCTCCAACCTGCGTACAATAATCAGCAATTGAGATAAATACGAAATAACCAATCCAGGGCGAAGCCGGGCTCCCACAATTCCAAGTCCGTTCCTTCAAAGATCCATTCCGAGACATAGGCAACGCTTTATTCCGGAGAAATGGGCAGCACCGTAGCGCCGAACCTTGTGTTCGCCCACCCGTGATAGACGGCAGACAAATCCCATAAGATAATAATTTGCAATAGGTTGATTGAGGCCCGTCGTCAGCCGGGAGACAGGTAAGCTGTGCTGCCTTCTGCTGCTTGCAAACAACGAAACAATAGTTCTATCATTGGAGAAACATGCATCACAAATCAGATACGCCTGAGAGGGCGCAGGAGGACGGCTATGGGAAAGACGAACTGGAAGCGTGTGTTTCTCGGCGGTGTGCTGGCGGGGGTTGTGTTTAATATTCTTATGTTTGCAGCCTCGGCAATTTACCTGGACAATCTTTTTAATCCCGCATTGGAAACTTTAAATCCGAATTATCAGGTAACAATAGGGACTCAAATATTTTGGGTCGTTTTGAATTTCGTTTCCGGGATTCTGGCAGTTTGGCTGTATTCAGCCATACGGCCGCGGTACGGAGCGGGGGCCAAAACCGCTTTAATCGCCGGGATTATTATCTGGGTTATAGGCCCATTGTCTCTGGATGCCATTTTAGGTGTCATGGGATTATTTCCGGGGGGCACGCTCATGGCAGACAGTCTGACAATGTTGTTGATATGTGTTGTGGGTACATTGCTGGGTGCATGGGTCTACAAGGAGCAGCCATAGGGGACAGTTGAATTCTCACTCGGTGTGCTTTTCGCCGCGAACGCAGCCTGCTGCCCAACAACCTCCCTCTCCCGGCAAAGGGGTACGTGCTGTTGCCGAGACTGCCTTTTAGAGCGCAACTCTGCATCTCCTTATTTTACGGAAGAGGGTTTTGTAGAAGTGGTCGGAGCGAAGAAGGTTGGTTACACAATCATTTATGGCATGAAGCATCTCTTGTTTTAGGTGCCCAAAAGTCTATCCGGTGCCGACGGACTACACTTTAAACAGAAGCGTTTATTCTTCTATAGGCAGGACATTGATAATGAACTTCGTTAAATGGATTCGAGACGGGATTGCAAATCCTAGGGCAGTCATCTACCTGAAGATCGTGGCGATCCTGATGCTCCTGAGCGCCTTTTCCCATTTAGGGAGCATTATGGGCATAATAGGAGGCTCCTGGGCGGCCAAGCCCTGGCTCTTCCGGGTAGCTGACCTGCTGTTGCTGCCCATCAATCTGGTCCTGGCCTGGGGGCTTTGGAGAGCCATGTTTTGGGCGGTGGTCGCCTGGCTGGCAGCGGTTGTACTCTTTCAGGCCATTCCGTTCCTGTTCTTCGGTGAGTTTTTCGCTTCCGATCCGAGTGAGCAAACGATGCATTACGGCCAAGTGATATTTCACGCCATTATGTTGGGAATTCTCCTTTTGCTTTTGCCGCACAAGAAGTGAAGTGGATCCCGGCAGCCATAAGGAGCTGGCCTCCCGCGCCCGCGTCCGGCAGCTGGTCCTATGTATTATTTTTGAAGTGGCTTGGACTTCCTGATTGAAACGCTCGCTGTGCCGCTCCTTAACGGTTTTGATGGCATCAATACAGCCGAATTCCCGGCTGATAAACCGGAGCTTTGGTTGAGGCTGCCCGGCGTAGCTGCTTTCCGGTTTAACAACAGCATTTATTCAATAATCAGTGAACTAAAAAACCGCGAACTAACCGGCCAAGGGGCGAAGCCGGATTGCCACAATTCCGGATTCAGCACCCAATTTGCATTAATGCCCGGGGCGAACTTTGCGTTCGCCCCGCCGTCGACAGCCATGATTACTTGTATATAAGGCTGGATCGTTTGCGGGCCGGCTACAAAAACCAAATCCTCAGATACTGTAATTGAAATACCTGGATTCGCTGAAGTCGTAGAGTGAAACGGACCCGTTGCTTACATGACCGATGAAATGCACATCGTCGCCATAATCGTAGCCGCCGAACGAACTTTTATCTATATGCAGCAGGATATCAACGCCGCGGCCATAATCGAATAAGCTCGGCAGCCTGCCTCCGAAATGGCAGCTTCGTTCATAATCATACACCTGCACAGTAGGTTCCGATATGGTGCTGCTGAAATTCAAGTGCCTGGAGCGGTCATAATCATATATGCCTGTAGCTTTGATGCCTGAAATGATGCTTGCCGCAACAAATGCTATGCATGTCCTGGTATGACGATTCACAAAGCCTTTATCCTTTAATTATCCTCAATATATTAATCCGGCGCCAAATTCGATACTGCCCCGGATCCTTCTGCTGAAAAGGAGGCAGCCGAACGGATCTATTAACTTGAATCCTGCCGACACGGTTTTTTAATGTTTTAAAGGGCCTGGTTGGAATCAGTAAAATTCCAGATCGATACCCGGCTTCCGTTTAAAGAATAACCTCCAGTCCCCTGCTCTGCAGGTATTCCTTCACTTCGCGGATGCTGAAAGTACGGAAGTGAAACACCGATGCGGCGAGAACAACGCTTGCTCCGCCCTTTACCACGGCTTCATAGAAGTGCTCCAGTGTTCCGGCACCCCCGGAGGCGACAACCGGCACGTTGACCGCGTCGGAGATGGCCCGAGTGAATTCGAGGTCATACCCGGCCAGAGTTCCGTCTCCGTCCATGCTGGTCGGCAGGATCACGCCGGCCCCCAGCATCTGGCACCGTTCCGCCCATTCGACCGCGTCTCTGCCGACAGGTTTGGTTCCTCCCGCAACGACAAGCTCAAAACCCGAGGGCATATCCTGGTTGCGCCGGGCATCGATGGCGACCGTTATTTTTTCCGAGCCGTATCGGCTGGCCGCTTCCCGGACGAGTTCCGGCCTTTTTACGGCAGCGCTGTTCATGGAGACTTTGTCGGCTCCGGCTTCGAACACCTGCTCGATATCTTCCAGGCTGTTGATTCCTCCCCCCACGGTCAGCGGGATCGTGATGACGGCCGAAACCTGCCGGACCCACTCCAGCCGTGTTTTTCTGTTTTCCACGGTCGCGGCGATATCCAGCATTGCCAGCTCGTCGGCTCCTTCTTCCTGATAGAAGCGGGCATTCTCCACGGGGTCGCCCGCATCCCGGATATCCACAAAATGCACACCCTTTACAACACGGCCGTTTTTCATATCCAGGCAAGGCATGACCTTGACAGCGTCCATGTATCCCTCCTCGTAGCAGATCTTCAATGTCTGGTGAATAGTAGGTTTTTACTTATTCCTGACTTCTTTTATAATTCAAAAGCTCTGTTGCCGGTTGGACCTTTCTTGTCACGCAATGAATGTATGGGAGAGACCGGAAAACGTTTAAGAAATTCCAGGTAGGTACGAAGATCAATAATTTTTCCCCGACGGGAATCTCTCAGGGCGATAATATCCCCTTGCGTGGTGGGAAGGTCTTGACTGAGGTTAGAAAGCCTCAATGATTCTTTGGATTTCATTGTATTTATCCAGTAATCCCTGCTTTTCAAAATAATCCTTAATTTCTTTTTTATCAATGCCTGGAAGACGCATCAGAAACTGAATGTCCGCCATTTCCTGGAATGTTCGTTCAGGGTCGTTTTTCATAGCTTGAATTTTCATTGCAGCGAGAAGCTCGGCACGAGGAACAGCAAATGTTGTTTCTCCCAGGACAAAGGTTTTTGTTGCAGATCCTAGCAATTGC
>CAZPHK010000072.1:0-23027 GCA_964586015.1 uncultured Acidobacteriota bacterium
GTCATTGCCCACTTGTCTTCAACCACATATACAAGCCGGTCTTTTTTGACACCATATCTACCTCAAAAAAATATTCCTGGTCTTTGGCAAACGACAGTCAACCTGGGGCATCAGCATCCAAATGCAGAATCATTACCGAAGTTGCCGAATTCCAGGGAGGCCCCGCCGGCAAGCCGCCCACCCCTCCACCCGGGTCCACACTCAAAGGCGCCCGTGTGATGCACCTCGAAGACAATGTGGCTGCCGGCTCTTTCTACGTGGATTTTGTCTGGATCTACGAAGGAACCGGCGAAGCGCCTGCTCCGGAGCACAACCACGAATGGGAAGAGGTCATAGCCATGATGGGCGCTGATCCCCGGCACCCCCGTGACCTGGGGGGCACGATGAGCATTGCTCTCGGCGGCGAAACGCACTATTTCAACAACAGCTCACTCGTCTGCATACCGAAAGGCTTGAAGCACTGCCCCTGGAAGTTCCATGATATCAAAAAGCCGACACTCGTCTTTACAGCGGGGCCTTCCGGGACCTATACGGGCTCTCACCGGCAATAAAAACTACGCGTGAAGCGGGAATACAAATACGCTTTCCACACTTCAAAATAAATGCGGGCTAGGATATTTCCGCAATACTCCGGTTGGGATCATCCTTGAAAAGCCCGCCGTGATAAGCGATGACGTTTGTGATGTCAAGGCCGGCAAGCTTTTTAATGGATTCCATCGCCAGATGATTATCCGCGTGGATGAAGGACGGCGCCGGCACCAGGTTCCCATCTTCTACGAACAGTGCATCCCCTGCAATCAGCGTCTTACTCGCCGAATGATACAGGCAGATGTGCCCCGGGGTATGACCCGGCGTATGAATGATACGAATACCCCCGCAGTACGGCAATTCTTCGCCGTCGCCGAGCCGGCGGTCAACTTTGAGGTTTTGCTTCCGGATGCTTGTCATCATCGCCATCATACCCAGTCGCTGTTCTTCAGGCATGTCTTTCATCATCGCTTCCATTCTGGGGCGCATTTCCGGACTCATCTTGATGGGAACACGCTCTCCCTGGATATAAGGCGCTTCAGCGGCATGGGCCAGCACTTCAACCCGTTGAGTTAAAGCTTTCTGAAGCTCGTTCAAACTGCCGATGTGATCGAGGTCGTGATGCGTGATGATAATTCGGCTCAGCTTTTCCTGTGGAACTCCGGCCTGCTTTATGGCTTCCAACAGCTGCGGCAGCATACCGGGCAGTCCGGCGTCCACCAGCACCGCTTCTTTCCGGTCCCAAAACAGCGTCGGGTACAGGCTGCCGGGACCATTCATCATTACAGCGGACAATTCAAGCATTTCAATTCCAGGTGCGACCCGCATAAGATTCTCCATTTAAGTATTATGTCCCCGTTTTTGGACAAGCTGTGTCCGGGCAACCAGGGCCGCCCCGAGCGCTCCTGTAATTTGGGGCTCATCAGGGACAAGAAACTCTCTTTTAAATTCCTCTTCCAGATATTTCTTTACCCCGGTATTTCTGGCTACACCGCCGGTAAAAACCGCGTCGGATTCGCAGGTCAGGTTTGCCGCCATGGCGGCCACCCTCGACGCCACTGCCTTGTGCACACCGGCTATCAAATCTTTTCTGTCCTTCCCCTGTGCCCGGAGTACTATCACTTCTGTTTCAGCGAATACGGTGCAGGTGCTGCTTATCGGGCAAGGTTCTTCGCTTCGGAGAGCAAGCGGGCCCATCTCGTCCATCGATTCCACCTCGAGAATATGAGCCATAACCTCCAGGAATCTTCCAGTGCCCGCAGCGCACTTGTCGTTCATGGCAAAATTTACGACCTCCCCTTCGGGGCTTATCTCTATTGCCTTTGAATCCTGGCCGCCCATATCAATAATAAATCGGGTCGAGGGTATCATGAAATGAACCCCCTTTGCGTGGCAGATAATCTCCGTAACCGTTTTATCGGCAAACGGAATAGACTCCCTCGCGTAGCCTGTCGAGACAACATAATCGAGATTCTCTATTGAGGTGGAAAGTCCCGCTCTGCGGAGTGCTTCTTTACTTGTTTTATCTACCGATGATTTTATGTCATGGCCCACAGGGTAGACGGCATAACCCAGAATCTCCCCGTCCGCCAGAATAACGGTTTTGGCGGTAGCCGCCCCCACATCAATGCCGGCCACTAACATACTCACACCCCTTTTGTCATTTCTTTCGGTGCTTTCTACAAATGCGGTTTTATCTTCCTTTTTTTGACCTAAGCATTTCGGCAAATGTTTCCACTTTGGTCCTCAGTGATGCCGCACTATAGGCCCTGCTGTCAAAATTATCTATTTCGAGTGAAAGGACCGGAAGGCCGGTTTTCTCTTCCAGATATGCCTTCTGTATATGGGATATTGTCGCAACGGGGCGGCAATTATAGAGGTATTGGGCAATAAAACCATCCAGCTTCATCAATTCGGCCGCCTTTTCGTATAATCGGATTTGCGCCTCCGTGCCGTGATAATATCCTCCTTCCATTTCATATTCGGCAATTATCTCACCCGGTGTCCCGTAATTCCCTCGGGGCTTCACTGCAACGCCCCCCCGGCTGGCTAGTATGTATGTAAGCGGAACAGCCAGCCCTGCTTCTTCAAATAACCGGGTCACACCCGGATCTGAAGCGTGCCCCAGCCGGACCATAACCCTGGGGGCCCCTTTTTCCGTTACCCCTTTCCCTGCTTCGACCCGTTCCTCCAACTCACGGATCAGGATATCCATAGCCTTGATTCCTTCCTGAATGCCCCTTCCGGTTGAGGAGCCTGAAAGCGCTTCCAGCAGTTCAAGTTCAACCACACTGATCGGAACAGGGTCGGCCTTCATCAATTCCGTCAGTCTTGCGAGGTTATTCCTGAAAGGTTGACTGTTTTTTCGGGACCTTTCCCATGCATCGGGCGCTATCGTAATCCCTAAAACCTCTTCCGCCTTTTCAACAGCCTGGTTTATACGGGCTCCCAGGTAATGGACCCGTTCCGGCAGATACTCAGGGTATTCTCCCCATTGAGAATCCATGATTCCATCAATATAGGCTATGGGCACACCATACAGCGCCGTCACAAGATCATCCGCCTTGGATCCCATATCACAGTAATAACTGGAAGCCAGGGCAAGGTCGGGGACAGGGATCATACCCTTTGCGATACCGCCTATCTTGGCCTGCCACAACGAGCAGAGGGCGTGTCCGGGAGGGAGGCCGTTGGCTTCGCCTGCTTCGAGTATGGGACTCAGTTTATTGAAAATCTGCCCCATGGTATGATCCAGCACCATATCGGGAGCACTCACAAAAACATCCGCCGCTGAGGCGCTCAGAATCAAGCCGGGCCGCAGCATCGCGGGAAATCCAAAGTACACAATTTTTTTACCCTCATCCCCGGCCAGTACCAGGTCTATGAGTTCCTTGAGCCAGGCCCCCAGCAGCTTCCTGACCCCCTCCAACGACACATCATGGTTCCGCCTCACGCGGCCGTCGGCCGCTTCCATATCGTCGGGGCCTATTCCCAGTTTTTCGAACGCCGCCTCTATCCTGGCTCTTTCCCCTTCAATTTCCCCGTATTCATATCCACAGAGGCTGAAAAGTTCATCGTAATAATATCCCATGACCTATCCCCTTATTGTCTCCATGAATGTCTCGATACGCGTTCTCATAGGTCCGGTTTCCATGGCATCATACTCGGACTCCAGAACAAGCATGGGAAGCCCGGTCTGTTTCCTTAATATTCCGGGGAAGAAGTATGATTCAACCTTGTACGATTCGCGGTACAAAAGCTGGTACCAGATCAATCCTGATGCATTGTACTCACGGGCCAGCTTGATCAGAAAATCAAGGCGTTCCGTGCCGGGCCTGAACCAACCCGGGCATATGCGATCCATAAAATAGGCCTCAGACAGACGGGCGATGAGATCGCCATCGACCTTTACACTGTTCCAGTAAGGGCGAATACCCTCCGCGAATTCCTCCATTACTATTTTTCCACCGCAGTCCGATACAATATCCATTACCTTGGAGTCTCCCCGGGCGAGGGTTGACCCGGTAAAGAGTATTCTTGGGGCATTCCCGGGAACAGGAGAACCGTCATTGGCCTCCCTGATATACTGCTCAAGTATGCCGACCATGGTCTCTTTATCAGCCAGAAAAGACCCGTGATTCAGGGCGACAAAGTCCGTGCCGGACACAGTTACATTCCGGCGCTTTCGCATCATGCTTATCTCTCTAAAAAGCTCCCTTTCCCGGTCACACAATTCTATGGAACGCTTGAGCCTCGATTCGGTGATTTCAACTCCCGTAAAATCCTCGAGCCTTTTCTTCAGCCTGGCTATGCCTCCACGGTAGTACTCGAGTGCCACCTCGTCCTTTACATGAGGAACACCGAAGACAAACGATTCTATTTCAGGAGTATAAAAACCAACAGTGTTCGAAAAAGCACGGACATGGTTGTCGGTTATCGGAACGACAACAAGATCAACAATGCTGTAGTATGGGTCTTTTCCCGAGGTAAGGTACCCTACCTGGCTGCGCCAGAAGGGATCGAACCATCGGCAGATATAAGCATTGGAGTTTCTTAAGACGGTATTATTGCCAGCCTGTATAAAACAAAGGGGGACAGCGTCACAAGCCAAGATAAGTTCTTCCGGCAAATAGCCGCCGGCGGGATATCCTATAATCTTATGCCCCTGTTCTTTTGCTTTGCTTAAATCCTGCAGCCGCGACCTGAGATGCGCGTCGAGCTTCCCAAGGGCATTCATTTCCACCTCCTTTGCAGATTTCAGCCGCACCCGATCCATCAGCCGTCAGTTTGCGGCAAATGATGCACTGCGTTTATTCACTGTCTTCTATATTCCGCCTCAAATTGATGTTGAATTTTTTAATGCGGTTCCACACCGTAACCCTGGATATTCCAAGCAAACGTGCCGCCTGAGACTGATTCCCCCGCGATTTTCTCAAAGCTTCCATCAGCTCCTTTTTTTGAATGTTTTTTGCGACGGCAGCTGAATTTACGGGTATTTGAAGCTGGTCCTGCTTGCGAATGATACTGGGAGGAAGATGGCAGGGCTGTATCAAGGGCTCCTGGCAGACAACCAGGGCATATTCAAACACACTCCGAAGCTCCCTGACGTTCCCCGGCCAGCTGTAACTCATCAACAAAGACATGGTCTCATTATCGATGCCGCGAATCAAACGGCTGCCTTTCAGCTGTATCCTTTTCAGAAAAGCATCCGCGAGAAGAGGGATGTCTTCGGCCCTCTCTCTCAGCGGCGGCAACCTGATCGGAATGACGTTGATTCTGAAAAACAGATCCTCCCGGAATAGTCCCTTATCCACGAGCGATTTCAAATCCTTGTTGGTTGCACTGATAATACGCACGTTCACAGGAATCGGTTTGTTGTCCCCGACGCGTTCGATAACTTTCTCTTCGAGCACCCGAAGAAGCTTGACTTGAGTCGAAAGGGGCAAATCGCCGATTTCATCCAGAAAAATGTCCCCTCCGCGCGCCGACTCAAACCTCCCTTCCCTCGAGCGGTAAGCGCCGGTAAATGCCCCCCTGATATGTCCGAACAATTCGCTTTCCAGAAGAGATTCACTCAGGGCGGCACAGTTCACTTTGACGAAAAGCTTCCGTTTACGGATCCCCGTATCGTGGATCGCCCTGGCCACGAGTTCTTTGCCTGTTCCGCTTTCTCCAAAAATAATCACCGGGGCATCGGACCCTCTGGCGTTGGCGATCAGGTTGAAAACCTTCTGCATCCCGGAGGAAGTTCCTATCATTCCGCAGAAACCGTCTTGAGAGCGAAGCTGCCGCTGGAACGCACTGATCTGATGATCCTTTTGTACAATCTCGGTAATATCGGTCAACGTTTCCACGGCACCTATGACTTCTCCTTCGGAATCTCGAAAAAGCGAGGCGTTTTTCAACACATAAATCTTTCTTCCGTCTTTTCTCAGCAGCGTACACCTGCGCATTTTGAGACTGCCGGTCCTGAAAAGGGCACACCAGTGCTCGCCTTTTGCATCCCGGGCGATTTCACAAACATCGCAATTCAATGCCGTACAGGTTTTTCCTACAAGATCTTTGCCGGTATAGCCCGTTATGTCTTCCAGAGCCCTGTTGACCGAAACGATCATTCCAGCCCTGTCGACGACCATTAATCCGTCCTGGATGGTATTTACAACAGTCTTCCAGTAGCTGTTTAGCTCTTGTTCAAGCATGTTAATCACATTTGGTTTACTTATGTTAATCATTTTAACGCCATGAAGTGAAACAAGCAAAGCCAATCGGAAATCAGTTCTACGCTGAATTACCTTAGTTCCAGGCACTTACGGGAAAGGATCTATGGAGCGGGCCTCTGGCACGAATTCTGCTTATTATGAATATAAGAGAGGCAGGGATCTCTAATTCACACCCTGTCCCAACAAGGAGGTCATTATGGAAAAGGCGAAAGAAACAAACACCGAAGATTACACGGAATTCTACCATCATGTGCCGTTTCGTCCGTTGAAGTACGTCAAAGATGAAAATGGAAACGGATGGCTTTGCGATACAAAAGCGGATCCACATAAGGATCTCAGGGAACAGGGATGCTGGAAATGTGACGAAATGGCGTTCCCGACCGGCGGAAGGTAATTCTAATACACTCGGTACGGCAGAGCGGAGAGGCTGAAAGGACCGTTCAATTGGAAAATGGAATGAGAAATCTTCTTGATTTAAGAGGGACGATTCCGCCATTTACCCTTCTGAAACTCACAGACGGATTCAGAAAGCTGCGAAGCGGAGAGACTATGGAGGTAATTGGGACCAATCCCGATTCAAAAAAAGAAATTCTGAATGTCCTGAAGGCCTTACTCTGCGAAGTGCTCTACGTCGACAATACAAAGAATTGTTACTTTATTCGTATCAGGAAATTGGCGAATAATAAGTAAACGGGGACATAATACTTAATTGCACCACAAATTAAGTATTATGTCCCCGTTTGTTTCAGTGATGGTCGTATCGGCCGATGGATTATGTCATTTTCATTGAATTTCCGGCTGGGATTTTACTACAGCCGGATGCAGGTTCGGGCGGGAATTTGGGAATTTCCGTCGATATAAATTCCAAGCGTCGCTGAAAACCGAAAGTGCGGTCCGCCGGCCCGTTCCCTGTATATTATGGTTCTTTGTCTTGACCTATCGTAAGGCTTTTTCTATAGTCTTGACTACGTAAGCAATTTCTTATCACCGAATACACCAAGGGAGATAAACTGCCATGAACCTGACAAGGGTCTTATGTATCAAATCGAGTTTTCTTTCACATGTAGCAGTAACGGCTGCGGCCGTCCTGTTTCTGGCAGCACCGGCGACTGCGATTGCAGAGGACAAAATCGTAACGCAGGAGACATTGCTTGACCGTATTCAGATCGAAGATATGCTCATAAGATATTATGTAGATATATCGTCGGGATCCGGCCACAATCTTGCCGGGAACTTTACCGTGGATGCGGTCTTCGATGTTAATGGAATGATTTCCAGGGGCCGCGAGGCTATCGCTAAAATGTACGGGGGACTGGATGAGGAAAACGCCCACGTCGGGAACAGGCTTCACATGCTGCTTAACAACCCTATCATCAGCGTGGATGGAAATACCGCGACAGTATGGGCCATCTGGAGCGGCGTCCTGAACGAAGACATAAGCAAGCCTCCTGTAATGGTGGACCAGGGACGTGAGTACAGCGAGCTTGTGAAGCGCGATGGACGCTGGTACTTCAAAAAGCGATATATTACTTCGGACAGCAATCTCCCGCCCGTATGGAAAGATACCTATAAGCCCCGGAAATTCAGGTAAGTGGGTCAGCGGCAACGCTTGCCGTTGAAATAATTACGGGGAATTTATGTCGAAGCTGCTTCGGCCGGCTGATGTTCGGCCTGCGTGTAAAAAACGGGAACTGGAAAATTCGAAATCAATGAATGCCCGTGACGGCCGCCATAACCTCGAGATTCATCTAAAAGAATATTTGTTTTACAGACGGGCCGTACTGATAATTACAGGTTATGGTGACCGTCACCGAAATTGCCCAAATTCCTATTTGAATGCAGGCTCGGGCGGCCAGCCCATTGTTTTGTATTCCTTGCCGTACTCAAAATACGCCTGGATCCACTGTACTTTGCCGTTCCTCATCTTGAACATATGGAAATCGGGCCAGACGTTGTTAAAAAGTACGTACGCAACCACGATGCCTGTTTCGGTATCCACCAGAAATCGCCGCGGAGGGTGGTTCATGTCGGCGAAGCCCCTGGGGGAGCAGTTGTGCGCAGGCATCGGCACACCCTGATTCATTCCTCCTTTTGTCGTCTGCGTACCGTTTTCCCAGCGGTCGCAGAAACAGGAGAAAGCAAGCTCTGAGACCTCCTGCTTATTCTCTTTTACGAACAACCTAAAATAATCGTCGGCCGCGGCTATCATTGCCAGGCGGGAGCTCCGCTGCTCGGGAGGAAGGGGAACATCCCAATCCTGGTCTTTTGTAGCCAGAATAGCCGGAACGTCGAGCACCTGCGCTCCGCGAACTACAATCGCTTCGATCTCGGAAATTTTCCCTTCGTCGATTTTGAGCCGTACGCCGTAGAGCATCGGCTTCTCCTGGCCGCTTTCTTCCATTATGGCCTGTGTATGCGTTCCACATTTCTCCGTGTCGACCATCCCGCGTTTAAAGGTCGTCCCGGCCCCGGTTTCCCAAACGCCCTTCCCTATCGCAACTTCTATGCCGTTTTCCGTGTATTTCACACCGGAGGCAAGCGGCAGGCTGGACGGATCGTGCGCGTCAAGAGCTGCAAAGAAATTGTCTGTGATGGCCTTAAGGCTTTCGCGGGGACATGTCGAACCGCTTGACTGCGCCATTGCCGCCGTGCTGCTTCCCAATGCCAGAAACCATAGGACTCCCCCAAAAAGTGCCCACTGCCGTATGTTCTTCATCGTAGAATCCTCCTCATTAATTTGCTTGAATCCATAAGTCCGGGAAGCCTGGAAGAAAAATAAGCGCCGGTTTTTCGAAAGTACTTCCGTATCGAAAGCCATCTTTGTTTCCGGTGCGCTATTATACTTGCCTTATTCTTAAATTTCCGGCTGTTTTTTACAGGGCGCCGGAACAGTGCGGCTGAATATCGAAAACTGAATAAGATCTTGCCCGAAATCAAATTATTGGAAGAAGCATCCTGTAGAAACCGTCCTGTACCCGAAAACATTACAGGAAGAATAAAGGCAACTTTATTTATAAATGATTTCTTCGGCTTTATGGATAATGGCGAAAGAAGCATTGTAAAATGACGGAGACTGGAATTACCGGACTATGGACGAATTTACCTTATTTGAATTAGAAGCCGGATCGGATCAGCTCCATATAACCGCCAGGATCGGCCGGGAAACAGTGTCGGACGCGGCAACCGCGGAAAGCGTCTGCGCGGAAGCGGCATCGACGCTGAATTCTTACGGGATGCGAATACTGAATGAGCGGATTTTCGGCACACTCGACTTTTATCAAAGTTATATGCAGATCCGGGAAAAACACCATAATTTTGCGCAGAGTCCCTTCTCCTATATTCAGGGAACGCCGGTCCATGGGCACGGCTTGAGCGGCATCCAGATTCACGCCGCCAGACCGTTTTCCGATGAAAACCCCCGGGTCCTTCACGACGGGAAACGTCCCTGCGGATCCGTCTGGAAGCGAAAAGACACGGCCTATGTTTATATTGCCGGTGTCCAGGGCCTTTCAGGGGGGATTCAGAACGGACACCGGAACAGGAGCGAGCAGGCTGTATCGATGTTCGAAGCCATGAAGCGGCTGTTGGCTTCCCAGTCCATCGATTTCCACGACGTCGTGCGCACGTGGATTTACCTGGACGACATTCTCGAATGGTATGACGCGTTCAATACCGTGCGTACGGAAAGGTTCCGGTCCTTCGGATTGATTCCCCCTTCTGCGGGGGGATCGTCCTGCCGGCCGCCATACCTTCCGGCCAGCACCGGGATCGGCGGACGCAACCCGGTTGGGGCGTTCTGTTGCGGCGACGCTTTGGCGGTCTCCGGTCCTGTCCGGGTTTCCGTTCTTCCCGGAATGCTGCAGCCGTCCGCATACAGCTATGGCTCCGCGTTTTCCCGCGGAATCTGCATCGAGGAGAAAGGATTGCGGCAGGTATTCGTCTCCGGGACGGCCGCCATCGACGAGGCGGGGCGCAGCCTTTATCCCCGGAATGCCGCAGCCCAGATCGAAAGAACGCTGGAAGTTGTCGAAGCATTGATCGGCGAAAAGGGAGCAACGTTTAAAGACATACGTTCCGCAACCGTGTATTTTAAAAAGGCTGAGGATTTGAGCGTTTACGAAAAGCTCGCAGGGCGGCTCGGATTGACCGACCTTCCGGCAGTCTTTGTTGTTGCGGATATCTGCAGGGACGAGCTGCTTTTTGAGATGGATGCGCTTGCGGTTGTCGACTAGCCCGCAGGATTCAGACAAAGGAAAGAGCCTGATATGAAGAAAAGAAAAACAGTTATCGTTCTTTCGGCGGTTGTATTGCTCGTCGCCGCGGCCCTGGCTCTTTATTGGTTCAATCGGGATGTACTGTCGTTCCGGCCTGCAGGAGAAGGAGATTCGGATTCCACCGTCTATTCCGGCACGCAGTCCTGCAGGGAGTGTCATGAAAATTTCTACAGGCTTTGGGCCACTTCCCACCACGGACTGGCCATGCAGCCTTTCACAGCGGAGCTGTTCCAAACAAAACTCACGGTCCAGGATGAGAGCCTGGAGATCGGAAATTCGAAGTACCGTGTGGAATTCGACGGGAAACGGGGCTGGGTAAGAGAACGCGGAGCGGGAGGAAACATGGATTATCCGATAGTTCATGCGCTGGGAGGGAAAAACGTCTATTATTTCCTCACGCCCATGGATCGCGGCCGCCTGCAGGTTCTTCCCCTGGCTTACGACGTGCACAAAAAAACCTGGTTTGACACCGCGGCAAGCGGGATACGCCATTTTCAGGACCTCGAGGAGGAGCCGGTAAACTGGAAAGACACGGAGTATACCTTCAATACTTCCTGCTATGGCTGCCATGTCAGCCAGTTTACGCGCAATTACGACCTGGAGACCGATACGTACGACTCCGTCTGGCTGGAACCGGGCATTAACTGCGAAGCCTGCCATGGGTCCGCGGTGGAACACGTTCGCGTCTGCCGCCAGGCCGCCGGGGGCGAGCCTCCCGAGGATCTCAAAATCGATGTGATCCTTCCTCCGGAATACAGCAGTGGAATCGCGAGCGGCGCCTGCTCCGTATGCCACGCCAAAGCATCTCCCCTGACCGCTTCCTATCGGCCCGGGGACGATTTCTTTAACAATTTTGATCTGGGCGTCCTCGAGATGCCGGACTATTATCCCGACGGACGGGACCTGGGCGAAAATTATACGTATACCCAGTGGCTGATGAGCCCCTGCGCGAAGTCGGGAGACCTGGACTGCATCCACTGCCATACATCGAGCGGGAGGTTCCGGTTTGCGGACGATGATAAAAACAAGGCCTGTATGCCCTGCCATGCCGCTAAAGTGGAAAACGCATCCGGGCATTCGCACCATCCGGCCGGAAGCACAGGAAGCCTCTGCATCTCCTGCCACATGCCGATGACGGAATTCGCCCGAATGCGCCGCAGCGATCATTCGATGCTGCCGCCTGCTCCTTCGGCGACAATCGCGTACAATTCCCCCAACGCCTGCAACATCTGCCATACGGACAGGGACGCCGCCTGGGCCGACGGATTCGTGCGCCAATGGAGAAAGAGGGACTACCAGGCGCCGGTTCTTCTCCGGGCTTCCCTCATCGATGCCGCCCGCAGGCGCAACTGGGAAAAGCTACCGGCCATGCTCGAATATCTGGAAAGCGATGACCGCGACGCGGTTTTCGCCGCCTCCCTGATACGTTTGTTCCGGCCGTGCTACGACGATCGAAAATGGCCCGTCCTTATCCGGGCATTGAATGATCCCTCTCCGCTGGTGCGTGCCAGTGCCGCCGAATCTCTGGGCGACAGGATAGACTTTGATACAGTGAACGCCCTGAGCGCCGCCGTGCGGGATGAGTCCCGGCTGGTAAGGATCCGCGCAGCCTCGGCGATGGCGGCGGTTCCACGCGATTTGCTGGATGCCGGAGCCGCGGCAGCCTTCGACAAAGCCGCCGAAGAATTCAAGGCAATCCTCAACGCCCGTCCCGATCACTGGGCATCCTACTACAATATGGGAAGCTTTTATTTCGCACGGCGCAACTACCAACAGGCAGAGGCATACTACGAAACGGCGATTCGCCTGCAACCGCGCGCAATCCAGCCTTATGTCAATATCGCCTTTGTCTACAATGCGCTCGACAAAAACGACAAGGCCGAACAGAGCCTGCGCAGGGCCTGCGAAATGGAACCGGATAGCCTGGAAGCGAATCTGAACCTCGGCCTGCTGCTTGGAGAAATGGGCCGTTTGGAAGAGGCCGGAACGTATCTGCAGAAATCCGCGGAACTGGATCCACAATCCGCCGTGGCCGCCTATAACCTGGGTGTGATAAAAGCGCAGACGGGAAGCATGGGCCCCGCGATTGAATATCTGCGGCGTGCTTACAGGCTGGAGCCGGAAAATCCTCAATACGGCTATTCGCTGGCTTTTTACCTTGACCGGAGCGGAAACACTTCCGGTTCGGTCGAGATCCTGAGGCGGATCGTTCGGCTGGAACCCCCCGATATCGACGCAATATTCCTGTTGGGAGAGATTTATCTAAAACAGGGGAAAACAGAGGAGGCCCGGAGTCTGTACCGGCGTGCGCTGCAGAGCGGCCGTTTATCCCCCGAAGAAAGCGGGCTTCTGGAAAGCAGGATTTCGTCGCTTCCATGATGACCGTTTCCTTTAATTTATACCCTGTTTATCGAAGCCGGAACTGCTTCAATATCGAGGGATTTTTTAAAAAACCGCGGCTTGTCTGTCTGACAGGCCGGACAGTTTGGAATTGACAGCAAGATAGAATGAGTGTCACAATTTTCAGACATTGAGAACAGACACGAAGCGGGGGAATGAAAAAGTGATCAAAAGAACCGTCATAATTACATTGTGTGGATTCACCTTACTGGCTGCGCTTGCGGTTGGAGTTGCATCCGTGGCGGCGGCAACCGCGCCTGCGGCACCCGGCGACGGACCGTCCAAACACCCAAACATCCTGCTGATCATCGGCGACGACATCGGCTTTGACGTGACGACCGACATGTATCCGGGCGTGATCGACAGTCTTGTCAAGCAATACGGGCCCTCAGGGCACAATCATCCCGATTATAAAATGATCGACGGCCGCCCCGCTTCCACGCCCACCCTCAACTCATTTGCCAGGGCGGGCATGAAATTCACCCAGGCCTGGGCGCAGCCGTTCTGCTCCCCCACGCGCACATCGCTCCTCACCGGGCTTTATGCCGAAAAGACGGGAGTCCTGGATTACATGGGTTACTTGTCCAAGAACCATCACTCCTTCGTCCAGGATCTTAAGGGAAAGGGCGGCTACAGTACCGCGGTGTTCGGCAAGTGGCACATTGCCGGCCTGGGGCAATACCCCGGCATGATGCCCAAAGAGGCGGGCTTTGATCTCTACCGTGGCAATCTCAGTGGTGGTATCCAGACATACTTTCAGTACGATTATCATATCCAGGACGACACTACGCCTCCCGACCAGTATCGTACCGAAAAAGCGCCCGTCCGATCCCTGCCCGGCATTGCACCGACCACCTATGCGCCGGTAGTAAAAACGGCCGATGCCATCGCCTGGCTCACCGAACAGGAAAAGAAGAATCCGGACAAGCCATGGTTCGTCTGGTTTGCGTTCAACCTCTCGCATATAACGGGTCAACAGCAGCCGAATCCGATGGTCATTCCCAATAAAGACACGCTGGACGAAGCGGCGCTGAAAGAGATGGAAGGATGTGTCGGTCCCGACGGTGAATTCGGTTCGGCAAACGTCGGTTCCTGCTCCTCGGAAGCGCTCATGCGGGCGATGACGAACTCGATGGATACCATGATCGGCAGGCTGCTCGAAACGGTCGACAAGCTGGACAAAAACACCTACGTCATCTATCTCGGCGACAACGGCACGTGGATGTTCGGCCCCAAGCGCGAATTCATAGACAACATGTACATCACCCGGCAGGGGCGCAGCAAGGGCACAGCCTTTGAAAGCGGTGTCCGCGTCTCGATGGCGATTCGGGGACCGAACATCGAGGCCGGTTCCGAGAGCAACGAGCAGATCCATTGCGTGGATCTGTTCTCCACCATCCTGGAGCTGGCGGGCCTCGACGTGCCCAAAACCGTTCCCAACCGGAACGGCGACGGTACAGTCGCTCTCGACTCCGTCTCCATCACCCCGATCCTTTTCAAGGGCGCTGCAGGCCTGCGCGATCCCAATAAAGGCTACCTGCTCGCGGAAACCATAAATCCCGTAAGCACCGTAAAGCCTAACCTCAAGCAAGTCGGGGCACGGAACGCAACCTACAAGGTTATCTGCGACGAGAACCCGGAGACGGCAAGCTGCATATTCTACAACCTTGTCGACGACCCGCTCGAAGAGTATCCTCTCTCCAAGCCCGACAGTTGTGCCGACTACGAGAACGGAACCTGGACCCCGGCCGATCCGGAGTGGCATTTCTGCCGCCTGCAGGAAGTCATTGCCAAGGATTCGTTCCTGGGGCAGCCTGATTACGTTAAACAGGCCGTCCCGCAACAGCCTTTCAGAAAACAGCCTGTCCGGAAACAGCCTGCCCAACCGCAATAAACGTACGCATGCAGGGGCAACCAAACCTCAATTCCGACAAGGTTGCCCCATGCAAATTCCGTTGACTGTCACTGAAATTATGACAGTTACATGAGAAGCTTTCTGCAACGCTATAACCTTCTCCCGCCAACAGGAGCTTTATTACTTCTCCCTCCTGTGGAAAACGCTTTCTCTCCAATGTACAATCAGTGCTAAACTTGCCCGATCAGCCAAAACAAGAAATGTCCTTTAATTTTGGGATTAACTTGCGTTGCCGGCACGACATAAAAGCGATGTTGTCCGGCCGCTCACGCGAGAATGAATCAGAAAGGATGAGCTGATGATTCATAAGATGCGCGGCAGGACGTTTGATGAATTCATGATAGATGAAGAAATTGCCAGCGGCGCCCGGACCGTTACGGAGGCGGACGTTGTTAATTTTGCCTGTCTTTCAGGGGATTTTCAGCCCGAACACATGAATGATGAATTCGCCGGGAAGGGCCCCTTTGGAGAGAGGGTCGCTCACGGTCTTTTGATCCTGTCAATGGCCACAGGCCTTCTGAACCAGACCGGTGCCTTTGAGGGCACATCCATTGCCATACTTGAGGCGACGGCCCGGTTTGTAAAAGCGGTAAAGTTTGGCGACACTATACGGGCAGTACAGAAGATCGTGGGGAAGAAGGAAGCAAGCAAGCCCGATCGCGGCGTGCTCTCGACCCGGATCACTGTACTGAACCGGCGAGAAGAGACGGTCCTCGAAGCCGACCTTGTGGTGCTGTTGTACCGCCGCGGTTTCGAGCCCAAATAGCGGATCCGTAATCCCCAAATTTCATGGGACACAAGGAGCGGAAAGGCAGCTTTCTTTGACGGCAATAGGCAGACACACGGGAGGCAAAAATGGCAGGGGCTCTTGCGGGGATTAAGGTCGTCGAACTAGGCCATTGGGTGGCGGTGCCCAGTGCCTGCGCCATTCTGGCCGATTGGGGCGCCGAAGTAATCAAGATCGAAAATCCCGGAACAGGCGACGCTTTACGCGGGATGAGATCCATAGAGGGAATCCCCATGAGCAACCACATCATGCCTGTCTTTGAGGTGCTGAACCGGGGCAAACAGGGATTGGCTGTTAATCTGAGGCTGAATCAGGGTAGGGAGATTGTTTATCGCCTGGTCGAGCGGAGCGATGTTTTTGTATCCAATTTCCAACCCCGTGTTCTGGACAAATTAGGCATGGATTACGAGACGATGAGCCGGCGGAATTCAAAGCTGATCTATGCTGCGTTGACCGGCTATGGCGAATCAGGCGACGACAAGGAAAAACCGGGCTACGATTACGCCGCTTTCTGGGCGCGAGGCGGTCTCATGTCAAAACTGTGCGCCCCATCGGGTTCTCCTCCCAGCCACCGCCCCGGCATCGGCGATAACATCACCTCAATGTGCATTACCTCCGGCATCCTGGCGGCGCTCCTGGCCCGGGAAAGAAGCGGCAGAGGACAGAAAGTGGCCTTTTCGTTGTATCAGACAGCGGCATGGGTCATGAATCAGGACATCCAGGTCGCTCTGTGCCGGGAAGAGGAGATTCCCAATATTGACCGGCGACGGGCGAAAAACCCGCTCTGGAACAGCTACCAAACCAGTGACGGGCGCTGGATTCAACTGGCCATGATGCAGTCCGACCGCTACTGGCCCGACTTCTGCAAGGCTATAGAGCGCCCGGAATTGCAGCAGGACGGCAGATTTAATTCCGATGAGAACCGGGGAAGGAACAACGAACTCCTGGTATCGATCATAAGTGAAGTCTTCGCCACAAAGACTCTCCGTGAGTGGATGGACATTCTCGACCGGCATGGTCAAGTCAACTCCATGGCGCAAACGGTCCTGGAGATAACCAACGATCCCCAGGCGATAAAGAATGACTTTTTCGATACCCTCGCCCACCCGAATGGGGGCGAGGTCCGGCTGGTGGCCAGTCCGGTAAAATTCAGCGAAACCGATGCAGCCGTGAAAGGACCGGCGCCTCAAGTGGGCCAGCACACTGAAGAGATCCTTCTGGAAGCCGGTTATTCCTGGGAGGACATAACGCGCCTGAAGGACGAAGGGGCTATCATTTAATATCCATGTATTATCCATGCGCTTGTGCAGCTGTAGCGCGGATGACTGAAACAGGATTACGATACGCATGAGGAGGAACGCCATACAATGAGCACCGACCCGCGTGAAGTGATGGATCGTTCCAAAATGATGTGGCTTCAAGTAATTATCGTAGCCATCACAATCGGCCTGAATGCATTGGATGGTTTTGACGTTCTGGCCATAGGTTTTGCCTTGCCGGGAATAGCCGGAGAATGGGGCGTTGATCCGGCCGCCCTGGGCATCGTTGCATCCATGGAACTCATCGGAATGTGCCTGGGATCTCTTTTGCTGGGAGGGACGGCCGACAAGGCGGGTCGCCGGCCAACCATCCTGTTCTGCCTCCTGGTAATGACCCTGGGGATGTTCATGGTTACAACCACCGGAAGTGTTTTTTCCCTATCCTTCTGGCGCATCATTACGGGACTGGGAATTGGGGGGATGCTGCCGGCGATCAATGCTCTGGTTGCGGAATTTTCCAACATTCGGCGGAGGCATCTGTGTGTTTCCCTGATGGCCATCGGTTATCCCATCGGTGGAGCCATAGGGGGGGCTATTGCTTCCGGATTGCTGGCTGATTATGACTGGCGCTCGGTTTTTTATTTCGGCGCTTCAGTGACGGCGTTCTTCATTCCCATGGTTATTATTTTTATTCCGGAATCCGTTCACTGGTTAACGCGCAAACAGCCTGTCAGCGCCCTGGAGAAAATCAATAAAACTTTCAAAAGATTGGGGCATGCGGCGCTGGATGCGCTGCCGTCAGTTTCGCCGGACGTTCGAAAAAAATCCATCGGCGATATTTTCAGCCCCGCCCTGATGGCGACTACTCTGATCATTTCCTCCGCCTACTTTTTCAATCTCATGACCTTTTACTTCATCATGAAATGGGTGCCCAAAATCCTGGTCGATATGGGATTTCCTCAATCTACCGCCGGCGGTGTTCTGGTTTGGGCCAATATCGGCGGCGCCGCGGGTGGAGCGGTCTTCGGCCTTTTCACCTTCAGGTTTGGCCTTAAAAAACTCGCGATCGGCGCGATCACTCTTTCCGCCGTGTTTGTTGCCGTCTTCGGCCGTACATCGACGGATCTTGCGTTGATAACGATGCTCTGCACCATTTCCGGCTTTTTCTTGAATGCCGGTGTTATAAGCCTCATCGCCGTTGCGGCCCAGGCATTTCCAACCCACGCCCGGGCTTTCGGCACCGGTTTCATGATCGGTTTCGGCCGGGGACTGGCCACACTCTCGCCGATCCTGACAGGTTTGTTGTTCGCCTTGGGGTTGGCATTGCCTTCGGTTGCCATGGCAATGGCCGCCGGCTCTCTGATAGCTGCTATCGTCCTGATATTTCTAAGGCTTCATCCGGAAAAATCTTTTTGAAGGACCAAACATCGAAAAAAATCGAAAGAGTCCGGCATGGAAACGGCGACGAATCCGCGCCCCCACTCAGCGATTGAGATTTCTAATGAACAGGTAGATCAATAATTCCGGTGTGATGGTGCTGGTGGTTTTTACGGTGATGCTTCCGGAACGGTAGCCAATCTTCCCATCCCCCTTGTGCGTTGCCGTCAGCTTTACCTTTTTTCCTCCGCTGCCAGGCAGCGGCTCCAGCTTCACGACTACGCTCTTCTCGCTGGATTCCGCACTCAGGATCTCGATAGTTTTTTCTGCCATGACGGTAAGAATGACTTCCCGGGCAACCTGCTCCCCCTCAGGCACATCCCCGAAATAAATCGACGGGCTTGACAGGCTGATCTCCGGCTGCACCTCGGCCTTGATAGAGAAAGAAACCGACCGCCTGCGCGGATCATTTGTAATGATATGGGTGGACTCTTCAACGGCGCCGATCAGGAAGGTTGTATCGATACTAATTTCGATTCGGCTGCTCTGACCCGGCTGTATCTGCTTATCTGAAAGCGTGGTCGTCTGGCACCCGCATACAGCTTCGACACTCAATATCTCCAGTGTGCCCGATCCCTGATTGCTGAAATCGAATACGTGCTTCAGCATCTTACCCTGCATCACCTTACCGAAATCTATCACGGGATTTTCAAAGACCATGGAAGGAACATTATCCTGCCCCCAAAGTCCTCCCGCTGTTAAAAGTATCCACAGAGCTGGACAAAATCGCTTCATTTCGGCCCCGGAAGCAATAAAGGAATTGCGTTTGTCCTCCCAATCAGATACCAGGCATTATACGCGTGAGTATTTTCTGTTTCAATTCCGGCCTGGCACACGGCAAAGCCGCCGATAAATCCAGCATGCAATATATCTTGATTTCTTCCATGCCCGGCACGATTTTCCCTTGTGCCCGGGAATGAAACACCCCTATGATAGGGCCATCATCGGGCGAAAAAATCTAATTTTAATTTAACCGTTTCGAAAGGAGCTTTAACATGAAGAGGCTTTTCGAAATCGTTTTAATGGCATTGGTTCCGCTGGGGCTGACGCTTGCGTTTGCGGCCCCTCCCGAAACGGCGGGTGCGCCTGCGCAGGCCGCGGGAGAACCTGAAGAGCCGGTTTACCGGTTCCTTAATCCACAAGGCATCCCCGGTCCCGTCGAAGTGCAGGGACTGGCGCCGCGCCTGGACACCATCAAGGGCAAGACCGTCTATGTTGTGGTATGCGAAGCCGGCCCGCAGACCGGCCCGTTTCTGGAGCAATATTTAAAGGATAACTATCCGGACACGAACTGGATCCGGATACAGCACAACGGTTTCGGCCCTACCGATCCCGCCGAGGACGGCGATCTGCTGGCCAGGGCGGATGCCGTAATAGGCGGGCAATCCTGGTGAGGGGCCGCTACCAGTATTCAGTCTGAATACAATACGAAAGTGGAAAAAGCCGGGATCCCGACGGTAAGATTCGGTTTTTGGGACCAAAAAAAATATTTCGAGAGGACGGCTCTGCTCAACAATGTACCCCGGCAGCGCTGGGTAACGATCGAACGCACCGGCACACCAGACAAGCGGCTTTACCCCATAGTTCCTGCGCTCATCAAAGCCCTGACCGATCCCCTGACCGACCAGGAGAAGTACGCGGGCACCTATATGCCGGAAAAACCCAAAAGGTATATTTTCGAAGGCACCTATGACGAGGCCATAGAATTCTTCAACACAACCGAGCATGTAGAATCCGCCGATGCCGACATCAGCATCTACACCGACGGCTCTCCCATAATCCCCCCCACCGAGGCGAGAGTCGCTAAAATGCTGACCGGCACCAGCCTCAGCCCCGATACGGTCGTAACGAATGCCCGGGGAGAACCGGTAAAATTCTCCCGGTATGAAACCGTTACTGTCGAAAAGGTGGCCATTATCGGCGTCATGGCCGGATGCAAACCGGAGTATATGCCGGTCCTGCTGGCGATAGCCGAACAGGGCGGCGGCAGCACGAACTGCCCCGGCACCAGCAGTTCCGTGGGTACCGTGTATATCGTCGACGGTCCCATTGCCAGGGAGATAGGCGTCGGCGCCAGGCACGAGTTCCTGGATTACGGAAACCGCGCCAATGTGTCCCTTGCCAAGGCGGCGCGGCTCATGACGATCAATTTCGGCGGCTGCATTGCGGGCATCAAACGCACCGATGCCGGCAACCCGTTGTTTGCAGTCGTCGCCGAGGACACGCCCAATCTGCCGCCGGGCTGGGAAACCATCGGCGAAGAGTTCGGCTATACAAGGAAAGACAGCGTTCTTGTCAAAACCACTCATCGCGGTTTCGGCGTCAACGAGTTTGCCCCCGGCGCATCCCGCAGGCTTCAGGACGGTATCGGAAGCATAGCGGATGACCTTGGAGTGCTTGGAAAGCCCGGCCCTCATAACGTTCTCGAATGGCTCGCTCCCCGGATTGCTCCCCTGAAAATGAACAGCGGACACACTTTCTTTATAGTGCCGAATTTAGCCAAGCCCATAGGTGAGATATTCCCGACCAAGAATGCGGTCTACGAATGGCTGTTCAATACCTACAAGGCTACGATCCGCGATTATCAGCGCCATGGCTGGTGGGAATTTGTGACGGCTATCGGGGACAGGGTCGAACAAACCAACCAGTGGGGATATACATTCAATGAACTGTATGAAAAATTCGGCGACGATTACAAAATCCCGATTTTCGGTTCAAAAAGCCCGAAGGAAAACCTGATCCTAGTGGGCGGCGGCGGCGCGGATGAATCCATCTGGCATTTCAACGGCGGCCGGGGCACGGCTGTCAGCGTGGACAGATGGCGCTGACGCCCGATTGAAATAAGCAATACAGAGGAGGGGGAAATCCGTCATCCCCCTTCTTTTGTGTACGCCGCTGAAAGGACCGGCGGCGCCAAGGAGGCAATCCCCTATGCAGCACAAGCCAGTAATACCGGGCCGCAGACTTGGCCGGAGAACCTTTCTGAAGGCTTCCGGCATGTTGGGGGCAGTAGGGACGGGTCTTCTGCCCCTGGTGCCAAACGCCCGTGCCATGGAAACCGATATCGTTGTCGGTGAGGAGATCCGGCGCAGCATATGTGACATGTGCTGCATCGGGCGCTGCGGCATCGAGGTGCTGGTCAAAGACGGCCGGGCCACGCGAGTGCAGCCGTTTAAAGATTACCCCCGGGGCCCGATTTGCGTCAAAGGGAACTCCATACTGTTCCAGCTCTATCATCCGGACCGGCTTAAATATCCCATGAAGCGCACCAATCCCAAAGGAAGCGCACGTGCGGCCTGGCAGCGCATCTCGTGGGATGAGGCGCTGGATACGATTGCCGAAAAACTTGACGGAATCCGCCGGAAGTACGGCCCGGAGAAAGTTCTGTTCTATGCCGGCGATCCCAAGGATGCGGTTCGTCCGAATCTGCAGCGCCTGGCGCTGAAATTCGGCTCCCCCAATTACGGGACGGAAAGCTCCGTTTGCCACCGGGCGACTGTTCTGGCAACGAGCCTGAACGGGGCGGGCAGTGCCGGTTTGACGCCGGGCACCAAAGCCGTGATCATCTGGGCGCACAATCCCGCGTGGGCGATGCCATGCGAAATGGAGGAGCTCGTCCTGGCCAAAGAGCGGGGAGTCAGAATCATCGATGTGGATCCACGGCAGGCGCCCACGACCAAACTGGCGGACATTCACCTGCAGCTGCGTCCCGGCTCCGACGGCGCGCTGGCACTGGGCATGTCCCGCGTCATTATTAATGAAGGGCTGTACGATGAGGACTTTATCCTCAACTGGACCCACGGGTTTGAGGAATTCCGGGATTATGTACAGCAGTTTACGCCGGAGAAGGTGGAGAACATCACAGGCGTTGCGGCAGACAAGCTGGTCGCCGCCGCCCGAATTTATGCCTCGAACAAACCCACCGGCTGGATAACGAGCGCCGCATCGACCGTGCATCACTGGAACGGCTGCCAGAACCACCGCGCCATTTCGGCAATGACCGCCCTGACCGGCGCTGTCTCCGTTCCCGGGATAGAGCCGTCCGTTCCGCCCCTGACATTTCGCGACATCACCGAATGGAAGACGCTGCTTCCCCCGCTGCGGGACAAACGTGCCGATCTCAAGTACTTCCCCGTATGGGAGCAGTTTGTACAGGAGATTCAGATCAACCGGCTGCCTGAGTATGTGGAGGAAGACACTCTCCGGGCAGGACTGTTCGTCGGCTGCAATTACCGCATGTGGCCCCAGAACCATTTGTACTTTAAGGCAATCAGCAATATGGAGTTTACCGCCGGAGCGGATTTCTGGTTGACTCCGACCATGGAATTAATGGATATCGTGCTGCCGGTCGCGACGTCGCTGGAGAGGCTGGGCCCCATTGCTATCGCCGGACGAACCGTATTTCTCCCTCAACCTGTTGTATCGCCCATCGGCGAGGCGCGGGGCGACATGGAGTGGATGTGGGATCTGGCGAAACACATGGGTATGGGAGCGGACTTCTGGGACGGAGATGTCATGGCCACTCTGGACTGGCAGCTCGAGCCGCTGGGCATTAAAGCGGCCGATCTGATGCAAAAGCCCAAGGGAATGGTGATTCCGCCGGGCAGGCCGACGCCGGGCAAACCCGGTTTCAAGACGCCGTCCGGCAAGTTCGAACTGAAATCCGCCGTCCTGGAAAAGGCCGGCTTCGACGGGCTGCCCACGTAC